>JAHIJU010000331.1 GCA_018898235.1 Actinomycetota bacterium
GCCTTGAGCACGGTGCGCCGGGTGGGGTGGGCGGCACGCGCCCCGTCCGCGCTGCCCGACGCCGGACTGCCCGACGCCTGACCGACAACCGGCCCGACGCCCGACGCCCCGTCACCCGGAACCGCACCCGGCTCCGCGCCCGGACGCCCGGACGCGTCGTGCCCGCTCATCGCGTCACCTCGTCGCCCGCGAGGCCGAGCACCCGTCGCCCGCGGGCGGTGAGCAGCGGGCGGACCACCACGAGCGGAGCGTTCGGGGCGTCGAGCACATCGCCGCCGACGACGGCCGCGAACGGCGCCGCGGTCTCCGACACGAGCCACAGGACGGCGACCAGGTCGGCGACGGTGGTCGGCGGTGCCGGGCGGTGCAGCAGCCCGGCGTCGATGAGCAGCTCGACGAGCGCGCCGAGACCGGCGGCGCGGTCGGTGAGGTTGCTCCGGTACCGCTCGGCGAGCACGGGATCGGCGTGCAGCAGCGGGAGGAGTTCGCGGGCGAAGAACCCGAAGCCGGCGCTGACCTCGCGCTGCACCGCCGTCCGGTCCCACAGCGCGCGCAGCACCTGCTCCGGGTCCCCGTCGGCCGCGAGCGGGAGGGCGGAGGCCGCCGACCACTCGTCGAACAGCGCCCGGACGATCTCGCCCTTGTTGGCGAACCAGTAGTAGAGGTTGCCGGGGCTGATCCCGGCGACCTCGGCGATGCGTCCGGTGGTGACCTGGGCGATCCCGTCGGTCTCGAACAGCGCGCGGGCGGTCGCCAGGATGTCCTCCCGCCGGTGGGCGGTGCGCTGCGGGGTCCGGCTCGGTTCGACCATTGCTAGAGCATATGCTCTATTAGAGCAAATGCTCTAGCCCTTGGGCCCCAGGTTCGACACCGGGCGGTCCCACGAGGTCGCCGATGGGTCTGGCCTACCTCGGAGCGCCGGGTTCGTCGACGATGCGGTGCAGCAGGGCGAGCAGCTGGGCCTGCTCCTCGGCCGTCAACCGGGCGAGGCGGGCGGCGGCCCCGGCGGCGCGGTCCTGGACGACGCGGTCCAGCAGCTGTTCGGCGGCCGGGGTGAGCGCGATGAGCGTGGCCCGCCGGTCGGTCGGGTCGGGTCGCCGCTCGACGAGCCCCTCGGCGGCCGCGAGGTCGACCTTGGTGGTGACCGAACGCGGCGCCAGGTCGAGCCGCGCGGCGAGCTCACCGGGTCGTTGCGGTCCGTCGCAGCGTTGCAGCATGCGCAGGAAGCGGAGCTGACCTGGGGTGACGCCGTCGTTGGCGCCCGAGCTCATCGTCTCGCGCCGCACGGTGTGCAGCAGCGTGTGGACGAGGTCGAGCAGCTCGGTGGAGGAGTCGTGGGCCATGTCCGGACCCTACCAGTTGTGAGCCTGGCACATGATGAGTTAACCTCAGCAAATCGCGACCCCCTCCCACGTCGAGAGCCCCGGCGGTCGCCCCTCTTCCCCCCGGAGGCCTCGTGTCCCACATGCGCCCGACGCTCGTCGGGTTCACCCGCGACCGGTCCGTCACCGACCACCAGCTGTCCCGCACCACGCTGCGCCGGATCCTCGGCTTCGCCCGGCCCTACCGCAGCCAGCTCGCCGTGTTCCTCGTCGTCATCGCCCTGGAGGCCGCCGCCGGTGCGGTCACCCCGATCCTGTTCCGCGAGCTCATCGACCGCGGCATCACCCCCGGCGACCGCCGCGTCGTCGTGCTGGCCGCAGGCGGCGCCGCGGCGCTCGCGCTGCTCGGCGCCGGGCTGTCCGTCGTCGACCGGTGGCTGTCCGCGCGCATCGGCGAGGGGCTCATCCGCGATCTGCGCACCGAGGTGTTCGACCACGTGCAGCGCATGCCGCTCGCGTTCTTCTCCCGCGCCAAGACCGGAGCCCTGGTCCAGCGGCTCAACGGCGACGTGCTCGGCGCCCAGCAGGCGTTCACCTCCACCCTGCAGAACGTGGTGTCGAACGCGCTCACCGTCGTGTTCGTGCTGGCCGCGATGGCCTCGATGTCCTGGCAGCTCACGTTGCTGTCCCTCGTGCTGGTGCCGGTGTTCGTCGCCCCCGCCCGCTGGTTCGGCACCCGGATGTCGGCCATCACCCGCGAGTCCTACGATCTCAACGCGACCGCCGCCCAGACCATGACCGAGCGCTTCAACGTCGCCGGCGCCCACCTGGTGAAGATCTTCGGCACCCCGCAGCGGGAGTCCGCGAGCTACGGCGAACAGGTCGAACGCGTGCGGCTCATCGGCGTGCGGCGCGCGCTGTACGCCACCTGGTTCCGGGTCGGGCTCACCACCGTCGCGGCGCTCGCGGTGGCCATCATCTACGGCGTCGGTGGCCTCGCGGCGATCAGCGGTGGGCTCACCGTCGGCGTCGTCGTCGCCCTGACGGCCTACCTGCAACGGCTCTACGGCCCGCTCACCGCCCTGTCGAACGTGCAGGTCGACGTCATGACGGCGCTCGTCTCGTTCGAACGGGTCATCGAGGTGCTCGACCTGCGACCGACCGTGGCGGATGCGCCCACCGCCCGTGACCTGCGGACCTCCGTGGCCGCGCAGGGAGCCAGCGTCGAGCTGGACCACGTGGGCTTCCGCTACCCCTCGGCCGACGAGGTGTCCCTGGCCTCGCTGGAGTCGGTCGCCACGCTGCCGCACGATGCGAGCGCCGACACCCTCACCGACGTCAGCTTCACCGTGCCCGCCGGGGCGATGGTGGCCCTCGTCGGCCCGTCCGGCGCCGGCAAGACGACCATCTCCCAGCTCGTCACCCGGATGTACGACCCGACCCGCGGTGCCGTCCGCATCGCCGGCGCGGATCTGCGGGACGTCACCCAGGCCTCGTTGCACGAGGTGATCGGCGTCGTCAGCCAGGAGGCGCATCTGTTCCACGACACCGTCGCGGGCAACCTGCGCTACGCCCGGCCGCAGGCCACCGACGCCGAGCTGGAGGCCGTGCTGCGCGCCGCGCGCATCTGGGACCTGGTCGCGGCCATGCCCGACGGGATCGAGACGGTGGTCGGCGACCGCGGCTACCGGCTGTCCGGTGGCGAGCGCCAGCGTCTGGCCATCGCCCGCCTGCTGCTCAAGGCGCCCGACGTGGTGGTGCTCGACGAGGCCACCGCCCACCTGGACTCCGAGTCCGAGGCTGCCGTCCAGGCCGCGCTCGACGAGGCGCTCACCGGGCGCACGAGCCTGGTCATCGCGCACCGCCTCTCGACCATCCGCCAGGCCGACCTCATCGTGGTCCTCGACGACGGCCGGGTCGTCGAGCAGGGCACCCACCCCGAGCTCCTGGCCGCCGGTGGCCTCTACGCCGACCTGTACCGCACCCAGTTCGCGCCGGCGGCCTGAGCACGGCGCCCCCTTCCCGCGCCCCGCCCACCGGTTCGGCTGTCTCCCGCGGACTCGGCTGAGATCTCGGCCGATCCCGCGTCAGGCAGCCGAACCGGCGCTGAGCTGGCGCGCTCCAGCCACCCGCCCGACCTCGTCCGCCGACTCGGCCCTCCGGCGTCGGATCGGCCCTCCGGCGTCGGATCGGCCTCCATCTCCGCCGATTCCGCGCCGGAGGGCCGAGTCGATGGCACGCGAGGGCCGGGACCGGAGGCGGGAGCCGCGGGCCCGGCGCCGGCAGCCGAGCAACGGACTCAGCGAGCCGGGCGCAAGGCGCAGGGCGCAGCTCAGCGAGCCGGGCGCTAGGCGCAGGGCGCAGCTCAGCGAGCCGGGCGTTGGGCGCAAGGCTCAGCTCAGCGAGCCGGGCGCCGGGCGCAGGGCGCAGCTCAGAGAGTCGGTCGCAGGTCGTCGGGGTGGATGAGGAACTCGGCCTCATCGGCGATCTCGCCGCCGAACGCCTCCCACAGCCGCACCGCGACGTCGTTGACCAGGGGCGCGGCCCGGCCGCGGGCCACCCGGTGCAGGGCCGAGGGGTGCTCGGCCTGCTGCTGCTCGGGGTCGACCGCGTGCCAGCGGACCCGCAGCGCCACCAGGCCCATCGAGGCCCAGGTGACCTCGCGCAGCACCAGCGGCGGCGCCTCGAGCTGCTCCGAGACGACCTCGACGAACCCGTCCAGGTCGAGGTCGGCGAGCACCCCGAACACCGTCGAACGGCGCCGGCCGGCCATCGCCTCGTCGTACGCGGCGGCCTCGGCGACCAGCCGATGGCGCTCCTGCTCATCGCTGACGCCGTGCAGGTCGAGGGTCTCGCGCAGCGCGGCCAGGGCGCCGGTCTGCGGCTGCGGGCGCACCCGGGAGTGCCGACCGGTCGGCGCGCGCTCGACCAGCGGACCACGCCAGCCGCCGTCGACCGGGGGGGTGGCGCGCGGCAGCACCCGGCGCACCTGGGCGAGCAGCTCCTCGGGGGTCGGCTGCGCCGTCGTGTAGAGCGTGAGGTCGACGGCCGCCTCCGGGTCGGGGATGAGCACCACGCCGTCGTCGGCCGTCCGCACCGCCCCACCGACCCGCCGGGCCGACGCGATGAGCCAGCGCACGACTCGCTCCTCCTCACGCACCGGCAGACCTGCACCGAACGCGCGGCGCAGCCCGTCGCGGTCCCCGCCCCCGGCGAACGGCGGCTCACCCCGCTCGCGCGGCGTCTCGACCACCCACACCTGGTCGCAGTACGCCGGGAGCCCGAGCGCCACCGGGTCGACGAGCGCCGACGGCCCGACGAGCCCCGACTGTCGTCCGATCCGCAACCGGCTCACCGGGGCGGGCCGGTCACCGACCGCCCGGATGCCGAACGCTGAGGTCACGGCCGGCAGGATCCCGGTGCGGGGGGCTGCGGTCTCGACCGGCTCCCAGGCGACCGCACCGAACCGCGAGACCGCGAGCGCCTCGAGCTCGGCCGGCTCGACGTCGGGCGGCAGGGCCAGGAGGTGGTGGGACCGGGTCCGCGGGTCGTTCAGGTCGAGGACGGGCAGGGCTGGGGTCATCAGACCGCCGTGCGGTGGAAGCTCTGCCAGGACCGGGAGGCCGTCGGGCCACGCTGCCCCTGGTACCGCGAGCCGTACACGGACGAGCCGTACGGGTGCTCGGCGGGCGAGGACAGCCGGAAGAAGCAGAGCTGGCCGACCTTCATCCCGGGCCACAGCAGGATGGGCAGCGTCGCGACGTTGGACAGCTCGAGAGTCACGTGGCCGCTGAACCCCGGGTCGACGAACCCCGCGGTCGAGTGGGTGAGCAGCCCCAGCCGGCCCAGCGAGCTCTTGCCCTCCAGCCGGGCCGCGACATCGTCGGGCAGGGTGACCTGCTCGTACGTCGAGCCGAGCACGAACTCCCCGGGGTGCAGCACGAACGGCTCACCCTCGGGCACCTCGACCAGGTGGGTGAGCTCGGGCTGCTCGGCCGCCGGGTCGATCACCTGGTACCGGTGGTTGTCGAACAGCCGGAAGAACTTGTCGAGCC
>JAHIJU010000332.1 GCA_018898235.1 Actinomycetota bacterium
CGGCACGGTGTGCACTTGCCGCAGGACTCGTGCTTGTAGATCTACAGCCAGAGGGTCACGGCCCGCACCACGGAGACGGTCTCGTCGAAGATCTGCAGCGCGCGCGTCCCGAGCATCGACTTGGCCGCGCCCACGGACTCGTAGTCGAGCGGGACGTCCAGGTGCTCGGCGGTGAACATCGGGGTGGACGAACCACCCGGCGTCCAGAACTTGAGCTGGTGACCGGCGCGGACGCCGCCGGCCATGTCCAGCAGCTCGCGCAGCGTGATGCCGAGCGGCGCCTCGTACTGACCGGGCCGCGTGACGTGCCCGGACAACGAGAACAGGCCGTGCCCGGCGGAGCGCTCGGTGCCCATGCTGGTGAACCAGCTCGCACCGCCCTGCACGATGGCCGGGACCGAGGCGATCGACTCCACGTTGTTGACCACCGTCGGGCGGGCGTACAGGCCCGCGACCGCGGGGAACGGCGGCTTGAGGCGCGGCTGGCCACGACGTCCCTCGAGGGAGTCGAGCAGCGCCGTCTCCTCACCGCAGATGTACGCACCGGCGCCCGCGTGGATCGTCAGCTCGAGGTCGAAGCCCGACCCGAGGATGTCCGAGCCCAGGTAGCCGGCCTCACGGGCCTCGCGAGCTGCCTCCAGCAGGCGGCGGTACACGTGCACCACCTCACCGCGCACGTAGACGAACGCGTGGTGGCAACCGATCGCGTACGACGTGATGACGATGCCCTCGATGAGGTGCTGCGGGCTGGCCATCATGGCCGGGATGTCCTTGCAGGTCCCCGGCTCGGACTCATCGGCATTGACGACGAGGTAGCGCGGGCCGCCGTCGGGGGCGGGCAGGAAGCTCCACTTGAGACCGGTGGGGAACCCGGCACCGCCACGACCGCGCAGACCCGAGTCCTTGACGGTCGACACCACGTCCGCGGGCGCCATCGTGATCGCCTTGCGCAGACCGGCGTAGCCGCCGTTCGCCTCGTAGCTGGCCAGCGTCCAGGACTTGGCGGCGTCCCAGTTCTTGGACAGGACCGGCGTCAGGGTGGTCATCAGGACTCCTTCTGCGGCTGGTCGGGCCGGGCCTTGAGATCGGTGCCCGCGGTCTCCTGCTCACCGGAGGGCTTCGGGTGCTGCGCACTCGACTGCGGCTGCCCGACCGCCGGCGCATCGGCGGGCGCGCCCGTCGCGACGGTGGCGGGCTGCTGGTCGGGCGTCTGCTCCCCGGTCAGCGGCGGGGCGGTCCAGCCCTGCTCGCGGGACAGGACCGTGCCGCGCATCGTCGGCTCGCCACCGCTGGTGCCCTCGTTCGCATGGCCGTCGGGGAACCCGGCGAGCACGTGCGAGACCTCCGTGAAGGAGGCGACCTGGTCGGGTCCGCGGGTGGGGCGCACGGCGTTGCCGGCCCGGAGCTCGTCGACCAGGGACACCGCCGAGGTGGGCGTCTGGTTGTCGAAGAACTCCCAGTTGACCATCACCACCGGGGCGTAGTCGCAGGCCGCGTTGCACTCGATGCGCTCGAGCGTGATGAGGCCGTCCGGCGTGGTCTCGTCGTGCCCGATGCCCAGGTGGTCGGCGACCTCGTCCCAGATCGCGTCGCCGCCCATGATCGCGCACAGCGTGTTGGTGCAGACCCCGACCGTGTAGGTGCCGTTCGGGTGCCGCTTGAACTGGGTGTAGAAGGTCGCGACCGCCGAGACCTGGGCCGTGCTCAGCCCCAGGGTCTGCGCGGCGAAGGCGATGCCGCGCGGCGAGACGTAGCCGTCCTCCGACTGCACCAGGTGCAGGATCGGCAGCAGGGCCGACCGCGCCTGCGGGTACCGCGCGACGATCTGCGCGGCCTCGTCGGCCAGCCGGGCGCGGGTCGCCTCGTCGTAGCCCGTGCGGTGCACGGGCGGCTGCGGTGCGTGCTCGACGGTCATCAGCGGTCCACCCCTCCGAGCACCGGGTCGATGGACGCGACGGAGACGACCACATCGGCCACCTGACCGCCCTCGCACATGACCGAGGTGGCCTGCAGGTTGTTGAACGACGGGTCGCGGAAGTGCGCCCGGTACGGTTTGGTCCCGCCATCGGAGACCAGGTGCACACCGAGCTCGCCACGGGCGTGCTCGACGGTCTGGAACACCTGCCCGGCCGGGACCCGGAAGCCCTCGGTGACCAGCTTGAAGTGGTGGATGAGCGCCTCCATCGAGGTGCCCATGATCTCCTTGATGTGCTCGGCCGAGTTGCCCATGCCGTCACCGGAGACGGCCAGCTGGGCCGGCCACGCGATCTTCTTGTCGGCCACCATCACCGGC
>JAHIJU010000333.1 GCA_018898235.1 Actinomycetota bacterium
GATCTGCATGTAGCGGGCCAGCACCACGAGCTCGACGTCGAGCTGCTCGACCAGTTCCAGGAGCCGCGCCTCGGCCGCCGCCTTGGTGTCGGCCGTCACCGGGACGTGGTGGAAGTCGATGCCGTAGAACCGGGCCAACGGTTCGAGCCGGGTGTGGTTGGACACCACCGCGACGATGTCGATCGGCAGCCCCTCCGAACGCTGGCGGAACGCGAGGTCGTTGAGGCAGTGCGCCGCCGTCGAACCCAGGATGAGGGTGCGGATCGGCCGTCCTGCCACGTCGAGGTGCCAGCTCATCTCGAACCTGGCGGCGAGGGCCGCGAGCTGCGCGGCGAGGGCCTCGGTGGCGGCGTCGGCGGTGAACTGGACGCGCATGAAGAACAGCCCCGACTCGGGGTCACCGAACTGCTGGGACTCGGTGATGTTGCCGCCCTGCTCGGCCAGCACGCCGGTCACCGCGTGCACGATCCCCGCTCGGTCGGGGCACGACAGGGTGAGCACGCGCTGGGGGGTCGACACGAACCACGAGAGTAGTGCGCACAGCCACGGCCTGACACGATGGGGACCATGACGACCGACGAGCTCGAGGTCCGCAGCCTGGCGGCCGCCGACGCCGGGGAGCTGTTCACGCTGCGCAGGGCCGCCTTCGTCACCGAGGCCCAGCAGTACGACGACCCGCACATCCCGCCGTTGACGCAGACCCTCGCCGAGCTCAAGGCCGACCTCGCGCGGTCCGACGTCATCACGCTCGGTGCCTGGCTCGGCCACCGGTTGGTGGGCTCGATCCGGGTGCTGCTCGAGGAGGGCAAGGCCACCCTCGGGCGCTTCGCGGTGGCCCCCGACCTGCAGGGCAAGGGGATCGGCAGCCGGCTGCTCGTCGAGATCGTGCCGCGCCTCCCCGAGGGCACGGAGGAGATCTGGGTGTTCACCGGCCGCGACTCATTGCAGAACCTGGCCTTCTACACCAGCCAGGGCTACGAGCACCAGCACGACCAGATGATCGGCGACCTCACCTACGCCTACCTGCGCCGACTGCTCGGCGAGGCGCCGGCGGATGAGAACGCCTGAGCCCGTCGCGATCCGCTGGACGTCCGCGTTCGTCGACCTGCCGGACGACGTCCACGACCTGGGCGTCGCGTTCTGGCGGTCGGTGACCGGCTCGTCCCTCTCGGCGCCGCGCGGTGACCGTGGCCAGTTCGCCACCCTGCTGCCCGGTGACGGGGACCCGTACCTGCGGGTGCAGCGGCTGGCCGGTGCGCCGCGGGTGCACCTGGACCTGCACGTCGACGATGTGCGGGCGGCCGCCCGGCAGGCCGAGGCGCTCGGTGCCCGCGTGCTGGTGTCGGGGTCGCACGTCGTGATGGGTTCGCCCGGCGGGTTCGTGTTCTGCTTCGTGGTCGACCGGCAGGGGCATCGTCGCCCGTCCGCGGTCACCGGGGCGCTGGGCGGGCGCTCGCTCGTCGACCAGCTCGCGCTCGATGCGCCGACCGGGCTCGCCACCGGTGAGGTGGCGTTCTGGTCGTCGCTGACCGGCTGGTCGCCCGACGCCGACGTGGCGGGCGTGCTGGTGCCGCTGGTGCGGCCGGCGGGGATTCCGCTGCGGCTGATGGTCCAGCGGCTGGGGGCCGACGACGACCGCACGCAGGTCAGCGGGCACCTCGACGTCGCGGCCGGTGGCCCCGACCGCCGGGTCGTCGTGGCCGAGCACGTCGACCTCGGCGCCCGGGTGCTGCACGAGGCGGCGCGCTGGACCGTGCTGCGGGACCCGGCGGGAGCGGTGTACTGCCTGACGGACCGGGACCCGGCGACCGGGCGACTGCCGGACGGGCCGCCCCGTCGGCTAGGCTGAGCGGCGTCGCAACTGGCGCAACGGGTGGGTCACCACCGGGGAGCGGCGAAGTCAGCAGGACCACGGGTCGAACGCCTGGGCCCCGGTCATCACCTTGTCCGGTGCTGGCCGTGCGCGGCCGGCTCGTCCGCCAGGAGACCTCATGACCGACGACCTGATGAACCAGGGCATC
>JAHIJU010000506.1 GCA_018898235.1 Actinomycetota bacterium
GCGGATCAGTACACCGGCGACCAGGTCGTGCAGGCCGTTACCCTGTCCCGGAGCCTGGCCGAACATGTTGCCAGGCAGACAGGGGTGGGAACCGGCGAGGCCATCGTCGCGGTGGGGACCGAACATAATGCTCTGTTCCGGCAGGCGAAAACTCTTTCCCTCCTCGCCCTTGCCGGGTCCGGCCTCGGTGTTTTCGGTGTCTTTCTGCTCATCCTCTTCTACCTCGGCCGCAAGGTGATGCAGCCCCTGTTGCAGATCAAGGAGCGCTTGCAGGGCGTGGTGGAGCAGGTCTATGAGGAGTCAACCCAGTTATCCGCCTCAAGCCTGAGCCTGGCCGAAGGGGCGGGGCGTCAGGCCGCCGGGGTGGAAGAAACCGGAGCCTCCATCGAACAGCTCCTCGGCCAGACCCAGGCCAACAACGAGAGTGCCCGGCAGGCCAGCGCCCTTTCCAGGGAGATGCAGCAGGTGGTTCGCGAAGGCGGGGCGCAGATGGCGATGATGCTCCAGGCCATGCAGGAGATCGAAGGCCAGTCTTCCGAGGTAATGAAGATCATCAAGAACATCAACGACATTGCCTTTCAGACCAACCTGCTGGCCCTCAACGCCGCGGTGGAGGCGGCCAGGGCCGGCGAGGCCGGAGCCGGATTCGGCGTGGTTGCCGACGAGATCCGGAGGCTGGCTCATAATGTGGCCTCTTCCGCCAAGGAGACCGGCGATATTATTCAGAACAATATCGAAAAGGTCAAGCAGGGCGGCGTGCTCTGTGAAAGCCTGGACAAGGCGTTTGCCGAGATCCATCAGGGAATCGCCAGAGTGGACGAGGAGGTGCGGAACATCGCCCAGGCCAGTGACGAGCAGGTTCTCGGCATCCGGCAGGTGAGCGCGGCCATGGGCGAGATCGACACGGTGAGCCTGGCCGCCTCGTCCGAGGCGGAAGAGGCGGCGAGAACCGCGGCGGAATTGCGGACCCAGGCCGTGGAATTGCGCCGCATCTCCGGCGCGCTGATTACCCTGATCAACGGGCAGGAGGAAGCGGCGGAGGAAGAGAGCTGGGCGGCGGAAGAATCCGCTGAGTTCGTCCCCAGGCTGGTGGCCGCATGAGTCAGGCAGCGGAGGTCTACATGCTGGAAAAAGAGAGAGGGCGCAGAGGGTTTCAGCCGAGCAGGATATCGCGGGGGGAGATCCTGGATCTCCTTGATAACAATGGGCTCACCGCCTGGTTTCAGCCCGTCTTTTCCAGGCGCACCGGGGAGATCTTCGGGTACGAGGCCCTGGCCAGACTGCGGCAGACCGGAATCCTGCCCTTTGATATCGGAGAGCTTTTTCAGCGAGCCCAGGCCGAAGGGATCATCTCGACCCTGGATATGATGTGCCGGGAAAATGCCTTCTGCCGGGCCGGGGAGCTTGGTTTTGCCGAGCGAAACGCATACCTGTACGTGAATATCTGCCCGGCCACCCTCATGCATCCCGACCACCGGGGCGGCGCCACCGACCGCTTGGCCGATGAGTGCGGCATCGCCAAGGAGCGGATCATCCTGGAGATCACCGAGCAGGAGGCGATCCGCAATTATGATGTGTTCAAGAAGTCGGTGGAGTACTACCGGAAGCGAGGCTATAAGATCGCCATCGATGACTTCGGCGTGGGCTACGGCGGCCTGAAGATGCTGTCGGTCATCGAGCCGGATTTCCTCAAGGTGGACCGGCATTTCATCACCAATATCGACCGGGATTCCTTCAAGCATAATCTGGTGGACGCCATTGCCACCGTATGCCACAAGCTCGGCATCACCGTGATCGCCGAGGGGATCGAGCGGCCCGAAGAGCTTGAGACCGTTGCCCGGTTCGATATCGATCTGCTCCAGGGCTTTCTGCTGGAACATCCCGGCCCGGAGCTTTCCCGGCAGCATCTCGCCCCGCTGGTTGTCCGGGATGATGTTTCATACTGCCCGGAAGCGCCGGGCGAGACCTGCACCATCGGCGCCACGGTCAAGTACATCGAGCCGCTTTCCCCGCGGCACTCCCTGATGACCGCCCACCAGCGGTTCATGGAGGATGTCAAGCTGCAGGGCATTCCGGTGGTCGATGAGCAGCGGGTGCTGGGCATGCTGAACCGCATGCATTTTCTGGAAAAACAGATGGTCGGCCCCCACGGCTACGGCTTTGCCCTCTCCGCCCACCGGGCGGTCAAGGATGTGCTGGGGGACGATTTCCTCCTGGTTGAGGCGGCCACGCCCATGGAGGAGGTGGTCCGGCGGATCAAGGCCCGTCGCGGCAGGTATCTGTATGATGACATCTGCGTGGCCCAAAACGGCAAATACCTGGGAACCGTGGCCATCAACGCCCTGCTTGAGGCCATCACCCGGAAAAGCATCCAACTGGCCAAAGGGGCAAACCCCTTGTCCGGGCTGCCGGGAAACGAATTCATCCAGCGCACCGTGGCCACTCTTCTGCAGCGCAAGGTCAATTTTGACGTCTGCTACATCGATATCGATGATTTCAAGCCCTACAACGATTATTACGGCTTTGAAAAGGGGGATCTGGTCATCCAGCGGATCGGCCGGCTTATCATCGATATCGTCCAGCCCGGAGTCAACGACCGATTCCGCTTTGTCGGCCACATCGGCGGGGATGATTTCATCGTCATCACCCGGCCCCATGCCTCGCAACAGATTTGCCGGGAGATCATCGATGGCCTGATGGGTTTGTTGCCGGAGTTCCATGGCGAGCAGGAGTTTCACCAGGGGCACTATTATGCCCGCGACCGGCAAGGGGAGCAGCGCAGATTTGCCCTGCTTTCCCTTTCCATCGGGATCGTCAGCACCGAGGAATGCCCGGTGAATTCATACGCGGAGCTGGCCTTTCTCGCCTCGGGGGTCAAGCGGGCGGCCAAGCAGGAGAAAGGCTCGTCCATTGTCCGCAACCGGCGGGGGGAAGTCCGGGCGGAGATGGTGCTGGAAGACGCGAAAGCCGTATGAACGGGAAAA
>JAHIJU010000334.1 GCA_018898235.1 Actinomycetota bacterium
GGCTGGGCCGGGCGGCGGCTCGGCTGGTTGGAAGGGTGGACGGCCGCCGTCGCCGGCGGGCTGCTGCTGCTGGTCGCGGTGGCGTTCGCGGTCGGTCGGTCCTCGTACGCGGTCACGCTGGACCTCGGCCTGCAGCGGGTGGTCGTCGGCACCCGGGCGACCGGGGAGCTCACCGTGCGCAACGTGGGCACCCGGGCCACGCTGCCGGCGCGGGTCGAGCTGCCCGTCGGGCTCGGGCTGGCGGCGTTCCGGCTGCCGAGGCTGGCCGGTGGCGCCGAGCACGAGGAGATGTTCGTCGTCCCCACCCGTCGGCGCGGGCTCGTCGTGCTCGGGCCGGTGAGCTCGGTGCGTGGTGACCCGCTCGGGCTGCTGCGCCGGCAGGTGCGCTGGACCGACCCGATGGACCTGTACGTCCACCCGCGGACCATCTCGTTGGACGGTGCCTCGGCCGGCTTCCTGCGGGACATCGAAGGTCTGCCGACCAACGACCTGTCGAGCAACGACATCGCGTTCCACGCCCTGCGCGACTACGTCGCCGGCGACGACCGGCGTTCGATCCACTGGCGCACCACCGCGCGCACCGGGCGGCTCGTCGTGCGGCAGTTCGAGGAGACCCGGCGCTCCCACCTGGTGGTCGGGCTGTCGACCTGCGCCGCCGACTACACCGACCCCGATGAGCTGGAGCTGGCGATCTCGGTCGCCGGCTCGATCGGGCTGCAGGCGATCCGGGAGGAGAAGCAGCTGTCCGTGCTGACCTCCCGCGGGCGGCTGCGGGCCGCCACCGCGACCCGGTTCCTGGACGGACTCTGCCTGCTCGAGGCGGACGAGCGCGACCAGGGCATCGCAGCGGTCGGTCGAGCGATCGGGGCCGAGGTGCCGGACGCCTCGGCGGTGATCCTCGTCGCCGGGACCGCGGTGAGCTCGGCGACCATGCTCGCCGCCAGCGTGCGCCTGCCGATGGGCGCCCTCAACGTCGCGGTCCGCTGCGCCCCCGGTGAGCAGGTCTCGCGTCGGACCCTGGGCAACCTGGTGATCCTCACGGTCGGTGCGCTCGAGCAGCTGCCGCGGGTCATGAGACGGGTGGCCGCATGAATCGCGCACCCGCTCGCGGCCCGGTCGTCCGGGCGGTCGACGTCGTCGTGGCCGCCGTGCTGGTCGGTGCCGGGCTGGTCGGCTTCGGGCCCGCGTTCGGTGGCACCAGGTGGTTGGTCGCCGCGGCGGCCGGCCTGGTGCTCGGGCTGGCGCTGGCCGTGGCGGGCGCCGCCCGTCGGTGGGGCGCTCTCACGCTCGCCGCTCTCGTCATGGTCGGCTACCTGCTGGTCGCCGGTCCGATCGCGGTGCCGGACCAGACCGCTTCCGGGGTGCTGCCGACGTTGGGCTCCACCCGTGCGGTGCTGGTCGCTGCCATCCGGGCCTGGAAGGACGTGCTCACGCTGACCCCGCCGGTCGGCGAGCATCCCGCGGTGCTCGTCGTGCCGCTGCTCACCGGGCTGATCGCGGCTGTGGTCACCGGTTCGCTGACGCTGCGCGCCCGTCGGCCCTGGTGGGCGTTGCTGCCCGCGGCGATCGCGTTCGTCGTGCCGATCGCGCTCGGCACGATCGACCCTGCCATGCCGGTGGTCCAAGGCGCCGTGTTCGTCGCCGTCGCCGTCGGCTGGGCGGTGTGGCGCCGCGAGTCGACCGTGCTGGCGGCCAACCTCGCGACCGACGTCGAACCCGGCGCACGCACGGCGCTCGCCCGCAACCGGGTGCTGACCGGGGCCGGGATGCTCGCCGTCGTCGGCGTGGCGGCCTTCGTGCTGGCACCGCTGACCGCGGCGGCCGTGCCCCGGCACACGCTGCGCGAGACCGTCGTGCCTCCGCTCGACCTGCGGGACTACCACAGCCCGCTGGTCGCCTTCCGGTCCTACGTCAAGGACCACGACAAGGACGTGCTGTTCACCGTCGACGGGCTGCCCGCCGGTGGACGGGTGCGGCTGGCCACGCTCGACGGCTACGACGGCGTCGTCTACGACGTCACCGAGGGCGGTGTCGGCGCGACCTTCGAACCCGTCTCCGGTTCGTTGCCCGGCTCCGGCACCACCACGCAGCTGACCATCACGTCGAAGACCTACTCCGGTGTGTGGCTGCCGGATGCGGGCGACCTGCGCTCGATCACCTTCGCGGGCCCCCGGGCGACGACGCTGTCCCGGGCTCTGTACTACGACAAGGGCACCGGGGTCGCGATCTCGACGGCGGGTCTCGCGGCCGACGACTCCTACACCCTCGACGCCGTGCTGCCGCGCAGCTGGACCGACGACGAGCTCAAGGGCATGGCGTTCGCGAACGTCACGCTGCCGGCCACGACCAACGTGCCGGACGCGGTGCAGGCGTCCGCCGGGCAGATGGCCGGCGCCGGGACCGACTCGATCACCGCCGTCCGCAACCTGCAGACGGCGCTGTCCACCGGGGGCTTCTTCAGCCACGGGCTCCAGGGCGAGGCGGCCTCGCGCTCGGGGCACACCGCGGAACGGGTCGCCGCGCTGCTCAGCGCCGACCAGATGGTCGGCGACGACGAGCAGTACGCCGTCGCGATGGCCCTGATGGCGCGGCAGCTCGGCATCCCCGCCCGGGTCGTCATGGGCTTCTACCCGGCGGACCCGAAGGCGACCGGCACGGTCGCGATCACCGGCGACGACGTGCACGCCTGGGTCGAGGTCGACTTCGCCGGCGCCGGCTGGGTGCCGTTCGACCCGACGCCGCCGAAGGACCAGACCGTCGACCAGCAGGCGCCCAAGCCGCGCTCCAACCCCAAACCGCAGGTGCTCCAGCCGCCCGAACCGCCCCAGGCTCCCGCCGAGCTTCCCCCCGACACCCGCCAGGACAAGGGCCGGGACCGCTCCAACGTGCTCGACCTGTGGTGGGTGGCCGTGCTGCGGACCGCCGGGCTCGCGATGATCCCGGTGCTCGTGCTCGGCGGACCGCTCGCACTCATCGCCTGGCTCAAACGACGTCGCTGGCGACGACGCGCGAGCGCCGGCCAGCCGGTCGATCGCGTGAGCGGTGGCTGGTACGAGGTCGTGGACCGCGCGGCGGACCTCGGCACCAGGGTTCCGGGCGGGGCCACGCGTCGGGAGACCGCCGTCATGCTCGCCGAGCGCTACCCGCAGGCCGAGGTCGCACCGCTGGCCGCCAGAGCTGACACGGCGGTCTTCGGCGCCGGCGACCCGGACGAGGCCGAGGCCGCCGAGCTGTGGCGCCAGGTCGACGAGGTCGTGGCGGCCATGGCCGGGTCGGTCGGGCGCTGGCGCCGGTTGCGCGCCCGGTTCGCGGTGCGCTCGCTGGTCGCGGACGGCCGACGGAAGGGCTCGACCGTGGCGCAGCGTCCCGTCGAGTGGGTGCACCACGGCTTGGAAGCCCTGCGGACGACCGTCCGCAGGCTGGCTGCGCGAGCAGGAGGACGGCGATGAGCGTCGCGACAACCGCCCCGGACCCGACGATCCTCGGGCCCGCGTTGAGCGGGACCGTGCCCGCCCCGGTGGGACGTCGAATCGGGGCGTCACTCATCGACGGTGCACTGCTGCTGGCCGTCGAGCTGGTGGGATTCCTGGTCTTTCGCTACGTGCTGTGGGGGTTCGCGCTCCCGGCCTGGTTCGCGGTGTACCGGCTGGTCAGCTCGATTCTCGGATACTGGGTCGCCGAGACAGTTCTGGGTCAGAACGGGTTCATCGCGATCCTCGTGCTCGTCTGGGGATTCGCGCAGTGGCGGCTGCACGCCACCACCGGGCAGACCCTCGGCAAGCGCGCGGTCGGCATCCGGACGCTTGCGGTCCCGACGGGTGGTGCACCCGGGTGGGGGCGCACGCTCGGCCGGTACCTCCTGTTCGGACTGAGCAGCCTCCTCTGCGGGATCGGTCAGTTCCTCTTCGCACTCTCCGTGTTCTGGGACAGCGACAGGTTGCTGCGCGCCTGGCACGACAAGGCGGCGAACGTCTTCCTCATCGACACCCGCAACGGACGCGACCCGCTGGCGCCCGGGGTCGACGCAGTGTCGACGCAGGTGAGCCCCCAGGCGCCCGAGGGGGCGCCGGTGGCCACACCCGTTGCGGCCCGCGTGCAGCCGGCGGCCGTGCTCCCGGCACCGATCGCCGCGCCCGCCGTGCCGGGGGCCGCCTCGGCTGCACTCCCGACGGCTGCACGCCCTGCGGAGGCTGTGGCACCACCGGTCGACCCGTCGGCGGCCGCGCCCGCCTGGGCCGCCGCTCCGCTCCCGCCCGTCCCAGCCCCGCCCGTCCCCGCCCCACCGGTGCGCGATGTGGGTGCGCCGGCTCCGGGCACGGGGATCATCTCCTCGGTCCCCGGTCTGCCAGCAGTCGGCCGGCCATTCCTGCCGCCCCCGCCACCCCCTCCGCCGCCTCCCGTGCAGGCACCCTCGGACGTGCGCCCGTCGGCGCCGCCGGCCGTGCTGCCGTTCTCCCCGCTGCCCGCACCGCCGGCGGACGACGACGACGCTGAGATGACCGTGATGTCGGTCGACCCGGTCGCCCAGGTGGTCCAGGTGCGGCTGGTCTTCGACACCGGTGACGTGCTGCCGGTGACCGGGCGCGGACGGATCGGCCGTGACCCCGTCGTCGGGGATGAGCCGCTGAGCCACCTGGTGCCGCTCGCCGACACCACCAAGTCCGTGTCGAAGACCCACCTCGAGTTCGCCCTCGGCGAGGGCGGGCTGTGGGTGCGCGACCTGCACTCGACCAACGGGTCCTCGATCGAGCACTCCGGAGCTCGCACACCGCTCCCGGCCGGCGAGTGGGTGCGTGCCGACCCCGGCGCGGTGGTCCACCTGGGCTCGCGCACCTTCCGGGTGGAGGTCCCGTGAACGAGGGCTTCGACACCGTCTGGGGCGTGGCGACCGCCACCGGGCGGCGCAGCGGGAACGAGGACTCCTACCTGGCCGACGCGCCCGTGTTCGTCGTGGCCGACGGGATGGGCGGGCACGAGGCCGGCGAGGTCGCCTCGGCGATCGTCGTGCAGGAGTTCGAGGACCTGCGCGGACGGGGGAGCGTGGAGCCGGAGGACCTGTTCGACCGGATCGAGCGGGGTGCGGCGCGCATCCGGGCGTTGCCGGCACCGCCGGGTCGGGGGGCCGGGACGACTCTGGCCGGTGTCGCCCTGGGCACCCGCGGCGGTGCGCCGTACTGGCTCGTGGTCAACATCGGCGACTCGCGGGTGTACCGGGCCGCCGACGGGGTGCTGGAGCAGGTGACCGTCGACCACTCGGAGGTCCAGGAGCTCGTCGACGCCGGTGAGCTCACGCCCACGCAGGCCGACGACTACCCCCGCCGGCACGTCGTGACCCGGGCCGTCGGTGCGTTCGCTCAGGTCAGGCCGGAGCTGTGGATGCTCCCGGCCGGGCCGCGGGACCGGATGCTGATCTGCTCGGATGGTCTGACCGGCGAGCTGTCCGACGCGGTCATCGCCGACCTCCTGCAGACCTCCGGCAGCCCGCAGAGGTCCGCGGACGCGCTGGTCGCGGCCGCCCTGGCGAACGGTGGCCACGACAACGTCACGGTCGTCGTGGTCGACGGGCGAGGCCTGGACGACGACGACCGGACCATCCCGTCGATCGCCGAGGTCGACGACGACACATTTCCTCGTGAGGAGCTCGATCCGATGGCAGGGGCGAAGTCGTGACCAGCGGGGACTACCTGCCGGGCAGCCACCTCGCGGTGGTCGAGGCGCATGGGGCGGCCCTGCTACCCGCCTCGACCCCGGGTGAGGTGCTCGCCGCAGTGCGCGCCGCGCTCGGTCCGGACGAACCCGACGGTGAGCGGGCGGCCGTCCTGCTCGAGACCCTCACGCTCGGCACCCGGTTGTCCGTGCTGCCGCCGTTCGCCGTCGCGGTGCTCGCCCCCGGTCGGGTCGACCTGCTGGTGCGAGGTCCGTACCGGGTAGCGGTCACCGGTGCGCGGCCCGTGCAGGTGGACGGACTGCACGTGACGAGCTGGCGGGAGGAGTCTGCCGAGGCCCCGACCCTGGTCGAGCTGACGGGTGACGTCGAGCCGGCCGACGGTGGGGATCGCCCGGGCCTTTCCCTGACCTTGGACCGCGGCGTCGCGTTCGCCGGGTCGGTTCGGATCGCCCCCGAACCCTCGATGCTCGACGCGGTCCGGACCGGGCAGGGCGCCGGTGCGGTGGTGGCCGCAGTGCAGCCGGACGACGTTCGGCGCGGCGAGCAGCGTCGCCCCAGGTCGCAGGCAGGGTCACCCGCCGAGGTGA
>JAHIJU010000335.1 GCA_018898235.1 Actinomycetota bacterium
GGTGAACCTGCGCCACGTGCTCGGGGTCGCGGGCAGCAGCGCGCGGATGGTCGGCGGGCACGAGCTCCTGGTGAGCCGGCCGCGGAAGAAGGCGTTCCTGGCGGCGATGACCGACTACCTCGGGGCGCGGCTGCAGTGATCGTCCAGCTGCTGCACGGCGTCGCCATCCAGGAGAACCTGCCGGACATCCCGCGCGCGATGACCGGGTTCGCCGAGTGGCTCGCCTGCCTGGTCTACGTGCTGCTGCGACGCCGCAGGCTGCCCGTGGTGCAGCTGTCCGCACTCGCGGCCGTGGCCCTGGCGGTGCAGGTCGGGGTACAGCTGCTCGCTGGTCGGCTGCCGCTCGGGCTGTGGACCGTGGGGATGGTCGCGGCGGTCGCCTCGATGTACGGGTTCATCATCGCGGCGACGCGGCTGTCGGCACGCGACGCCGGCTACTTCGCGGCGCGGGCGCTCGTGCTGGCCGAGCTGGTGGCGGCGCTGCACTGGCAGATGCACTGCTTCTTCTTCCTGCCCGCGGGCCGCGCCGGGCTGGGCTGGCAGGTGGGGTTCTTCGTCGCCGTCTACGGCCTCGGGTTCGTCGGTGCGGCCGTGGCGGAGTCGCGGCACTTCCGCCCGGCGCAGGCGGTCGACGCCACGTGGGGCGAGCTCGCCTCCGCGGTGGCGATCGCGCTGGGCACGTTCTTCATGAGCAACCTCAGCTTCCTCAACGCGAACACACCGTTCAGCGGACGGCTCGGCTCGGAGATCTTCTACATCCGCACGCTGGTGGACCTGGCCGGCTTCGTGGCGCTGTACGCCCAGCAGGGCCAACGCCTGCAGCAACGGGCGCACGCCGAGGTGCGCGCGATCGACGAGATGCTGCGCCGCCAGCACGAGCAGTACCTGCAGTCCAAACGCAACATCGAGGTGGTCAACCGCACGTACCACGACCTCAAGCACCAGATCGGGGTGATCCGCGCGACCGGCGACCCGAGCCGGCGCGCCTCCTACCTGGACGATCTGGAGGCGAGCATCTCCGGGTTCGCGGCCAAGGTGGACACCGGCAACGGGGTGCTCGACGTCATCCTGACCACGGCCAGCACGGACTGCGCCGAGCGCGGCATCACCTTCACCCCGGTGGTCGACGGGTCGCTGCTCGACTTCATGTCGACGATGGACGTGGCGGCGGTGTTCGGCAACGCGCTGGAGAACGCAGTCGAGGGCGTGATGGCCGTCCCCGACCCGGAGCAGCGGCTCATCAAGGTCGCCGTCTACGCGCGTGACGGGTTCGTGCTGGTCACCTTCGAGAACTGGTTCACCGGTGAGCTGCGCACCGAGGACGGGGACATCGTCACGCGCCGTGCGGACCGTACCCGCCACGGGTACGGGCTCAAGTCGATCCGGCACACCGCCGAGAAGTACGGCGGCTCGATGACGGTGAACGTCGAGGACCGGTGGTTCGTGCTGCGGGTGCTGCTGCCCCTGCCACCGGACCGGGCCGCGCCGTCGTCGGAGGCCGTGGACCGGGCGGGCGCTCCCGCCGCCGGCTGAGGTCGCTCAGCCGGCCGTCACCGCCCCGGAGTCCCACAGGGTCAGCGCTGCGGCGATGGCCATGTGCATGTCCAGGTACAGGTACGACCCGAGCCGCCCACCGAAGTGCACGCCGGGCTCCTGCGCCGCGAGCGCGCGGTAGGCGGCGAGGCGCTCGCGGTCCTGCGCGGTGCTCACCGGGTAGTAGGGCTCGTCGTCCGGCCCGGCGAACCGTGAGGTCTCGCGCATGATCACCGTCGCGTCCTGGGCGTGCCGGTCCTCGCGCTCGGGGTGGAAGTGCCGGAACTCGTGCACCCGCGTCCACGGCACGTCGAGGTCGGCGTAGTTCATCACCGCGGTGCCCTGGAAGTCGCGCACCGGCAGCGTCTGCGTGTCCAGGTCCAGCGTCCGCCAGCCCAGCTGGCCGGCGCGGTGGTCGAAGTAGCGGTCGATCGGCCCGGTGTAGACCACCGGGACCTGACCCCGCACAGCGGCTCGGGAGTACGGCTGGCCGTCGTCGAAGAAGTCCGTCCCCAGGTGCACCTCGATCCGCGGGTGGTCGGCCATCGCCGCGAACCAGGCCGCGTAGCCGCCCGCAGGCAGCCCCTCGTAGGTGTCGGAGAAGTACCGGTTGTCGTAGGTGTAGCGCACCGGCAGCCGGGCGATCACCGACGCGGGCAGCTCGCGCGGGTCGGTCTGCCACTGCTTGGCGGTGTAGTCGCGGATGAACGCCTCGTACAGCGGTCGGCCGATGAGCGCGATCGCCTTGTCCTCGAGGTTGGCCGCGGCCGTGGCGTCGACCTCGGCGGCCTGCCGGGCGACGAGCGCGCGGGCCTCGTCCGGCCCCATCGCGGTGCCGAAGAACTGGTTGAGCGTGCCGAGGTTGATCGGCAGCGGGTACACGGTCCCTGCGTGGGTCGAGTAGACCCGGTGCCGGTAGTCGGTGAACGCGGTGAACCGGCGCGCGTACTGCCACACCCGCTCGTTCGAGGTGTGCCAGATGTGCGAGCCGTAGCGGTGCACCTCGATGCCCGTGGCCGGGTCGACGTCGGCGAAGGCGTTGCCGCCGAGGTGGTCGCGGCGGTCGACGAGGGCGACCCGCAGCCCGGCGTCGGCCGCGCGCTCGGCGACGGTGAGGCCGAACAACCCGGCACCGACGACCACGAGGTCCATCTGGTCGCCTCCCGTCACGGCCCGACGGTGCCCGTGCGGCTCCCGGGCGCACGAGTCTAGGGCCTGGTCCGTGACCTGCCCGTGACCCAGCTTGTGACCCGCCCGTGACCTTCGCGACCGTTCGTGCGCCCAAACCGACAGTTCGTGCGTGAGACGCAGACGGGCGTCCGAGGCCTTCCTAGGTTTGCGGCGCGGCTGAGGGACCACGTCGTCCCCGGCCGTGACGGATCGCATACAGCGCGACGCCGCGCGTGCCCGGCCCCGACGACGGGGTGAGGGGGGGACACGTGCGGCCGGGTCACCTGACAAAGGGAAGGTCAATGAAGACAACAACGACGGTGAAGCGGCGCGACCGCAGATCCCCGAGCCTGACGGCAGCAGCCGCGGTCGCCGGCTTCACGCTGGTGGCAGTGGCCGGCTGCACCGGCGGGAGCACCTCCGCCAAGGACGAGAGCTACACGACGCGCGACGTCACCGACGGCACGACGGCCTTCGTGGTCGTCGACAACCCGGGCGACGGCCCCACGCTGACCTACGGCAAGGACAGCAGCGTCAAGCTCCTCGACGTCAAGACCGACGGCAAGACCTACGCGTTCAAGGACATGAACGCGAACGGCACGCTGGACGCGTGGGAGGACTGGCGCAAGCCGGCCGCCGACCGCGCCAAGGACCTCGCGTCGCAGATGTCGATCGAGCAGGTCGCCGGCCTCATGCTCTTCAGCTCGCACGAGCGCTCACCGCAGGACGGTCTCACCGACGCCCAGAAGAAGTACCTGTCGGAGTCCAACCTGCGGGCCGTGCTCAACGCCGCGGACAGCGACGCCAAGGTCACCGTCCCGTGGGTCAACGCGATGCAGGCCTACGTCGAGACGCTCACCGGCGACTCGACCGTGTACGTCCCGGTGAACTTCGCGTCCGACCCGCGCTCGACGGCCGGTTCCGGCGGCTACAACGCCGAGGGCGCGGACATCTCGCGCTGGCCGTCGAACCTCGGCCTCGCGGCGACGTTCGACAAGGACTACACC
>JAHIJU010000336.1 GCA_018898235.1 Actinomycetota bacterium
GCGGGTGGAGGCGATTCAGTCCGAGACCGGTGGTGCGGTGGAGGCGATCGGGCAGATCGCGGTGATCGTGGCGCAGATCAACGACTACCAGACCACCATTGCTGCGGCCGTGGAGGAGCAGACCGCCACCACGGCCGAGATGGGCCGCGGCATCGGGGAGGCGGCGAACGGTTCGGGTCGCATCGCCTCGGCCACCCACGACCTCGCGACCGCCGCCGCCGGCACGAGCGGTGTGGTGCAGCGGATGGACGAGGCGGTCGTGCAGCTGGCGGCCCGCGCCGCGGTGCTCGCCGAACGCGCCGGGCGGTTCGCCGTCTGACACCGTCCGGCCGCGCCCGCTGCCGACGTACGGCGGGGCAGGATGGCGGGGTGGACCTCGCCTACTGTGCCGATGACGTACGCGCCGCCGAGGCGCCCCTGCTCGCGGCCGGGGTGCCGCTCATGGACCGGGCGGCCTACGCGCTCGCGGTCCACTCGATCGCGGCTCTGCGGCGCGCCCGGGTGCCGGTTCGTGGTGCGCGGGCCGTCGTGCTGGTCGGGGCGGGCAACAACGGCGGCGACGGGTTGCACGCCGCGGCACTGCTCGCCCGCCGCGGACTCGCGGTCGAGGCGGTGCTGGCGGGCGCGCACGCGCACCCCGGGGGTCTGACCGCGGCCCGGGCGGCGGGCGTGACGATCACGGACCTGCCGCAGGTCGACGAGGGCCGCCTGCACCGGGCCGATCTGGTGCTCGACGCGCTCGTCGGCATCGGTGGCGACGGCTCGGAGGTACGCGGCGCTGCGGGTCAGCTGATCGCCCGCCTCGACGCGCTGACGGGCTCGGGTCCGCTCGTCGTGGCGGTCGACGTGCCGTCGGGGGCGGGAGTGGACGACGGTGCGCTGCGCGGTCCGGTGCTGCGGGCCGACCTCACCGTCACGTTCGGCGCGACCAAGCCCGGCCTGCTGCTGCCGCCGGGGGATGCCGCTGCGGGGCGGGTCGAGGTGGTGGACATCGGGCTCGACCTGAGCGCCGCCCGGCCGGCCGTCGAGCGGCTGACCGGCGCCGACGTCGGCGCGCTGTGGCCGGTGCCCGGCGCCCGCACGCACAAGTACACCCGCGGGGTGCTCGGGCTGGTGGCCGGCAGCGCCCGGTACCCGGGTGCCGCCGTGCTGGCGGCCAGCGGTGCGGTGCGGGCCGGGGTGGGCATGGTCCGGTTCGTCCCCGACGAGCCGACCGGGAACGGTGCCCTCGCGACCGCGGTGCTCGCGGCCAGGCCGGAGGTGGTGGTCGGGAGCGGACGCGTGCAGGCGTGGGTCGCCGGGAGCGGCCTCGCCCCCCAGGACGAGGCCCGGCGCGGCGATGTGGCGGCGGTGCTCGCCGCGTCCCGCCAGGGGGTGCCGGCGGTGCTCGACGCAGGGGCGCTCGCATCGATCGACGGCCCGCTCGGACCGCACGTCGTGCTCACCCCGCACGCCGGCGAGCTCGCCCTGCTGCTCACCGCCCTGGGCCGGCCGGCGACGCGGGCGCAGGTCGAGGATGCACCCCTCGCCCATGCCCGGACCGCCCATGAGCTGACCGGCGCGACCGTCCTGCTCAAGGGCGCCACCACGCTCGTCGTCGGACCGGGGGTGGTGCTCAGCCAGGCCGACGGCACGGGCTGGCTGGCGACCGCCGGGTCCGGTGACGTGCTGGCCGGGCTGCTCGGCGCGCTGCTCGCCGGGTGCGCCGAGCACATCGCGCTGGACCGGACGCTGCCCGCGCGGCTGGCGGCCGCGGCCGCGCTGGTGCACGGCCGTGCGGCGCACACCGCCCGGCCGGGTGGTCCGGTGTCCGCATCGGATCTGGCGCAGGCGTTGCCCGAGACGATCGCCCAGGTGCTCGCCGAGGCGTCCGGCTCGGGTCGGGGGCCCGCGGCGCGCGGCCGGGTGGCGCGATGAGCGCAGCACCGCCCGCGCTGCCCGCAGCACTCGCCGCCCGGGTCGATGCACTGGTGGCCCGCGGCGGGCGTCGCCTGCTCGGGATCGTCGGACCGCCCGGGGCCGGTAAGTCCACGCTCGGTCGGCGGGTGGCCGCGTGGGCGGGGCCGGGCTGCGCCGTGGTGCCGATGGACGGGTTCCACCTGGCCCCGCCCGAGCTCACCCGGCTGGGCCGCGCCGACCGCAAGGGCGCCCCCGACACGTTCGACGCCGCCGGGTTCGTCGCGCTGGTGCGCCGGTTGGCGGCCGGGCAGGAGACGGTCTGGGCGCCCGAGTACCACCGCGAGCTGCACCACGGCGTCGCGGGTGCCATCCCGGTGCCGCCGGACGTGCCGCTCGTGGTCGTCGAGGGCAACTACCTCCTGCTGGAGACGGACGGGTTCGGCCCGGTCGCCGAGCTGCTCGACGAGACCTGGTACCTCGCGCCCGATGACGAGGTGCGCCGGGAGCGCCTGGTGGCGCGGCACATCGCGTACGGCAAGACGCCCGAGCGGGCGCGTGAGTGGGTGGCGCGCAGCGATGAGCCGAACGCCGCCCTGGTGGCCGCGGGCCGTGCGCGGGCCGACGTGGTGCTGCACGACACGGTGGGAGACTGGGCGCCGTGAGCTGGTACCCCGCGCGAGCGACCGTCGACCTGTCCGCCATCCGCCGCAACGTCGCCGTACTGGCCGAACGGGCCGGACCGGCCCAGGTGATGGGCGTGGTCAAGGCCGATGCGTACGGGCACGGGCTCGTCCCGGCCGCGCGGGCAGCCCTGGCCGGCGGGGCGACCTGGCTCGGAGTGGCACAGACCGCCGAGGCGCTCGCGCTGCGGGCCGCCGGGATCACCGAACCACGCCTGCTGACCTGGTTGTACGCCCCGGGGGCACCGC
>JAHIJU010000337.1 GCA_018898235.1 Actinomycetota bacterium
CACGTTGGTCAACGAGTGGTCGCTGTTCAGCCCGACGAGCGGCACGTCCAGCCCGTCCGAGCGCACCATCTCGTTCCACGTGGGCTGGAACCTGCGCCCGCTCGTGGAACGCACCTGGAACATCGACTGCGAGTACGACCGTTCGGGCATGGCCCTGGAGAGCGCCGTCCGGTACGACGACGAGGCCGCCGGGCGCCGCATCCCCGACCTCATCGTGCACCGCCGCGGGCGCCTCGGCCCCGAGGACAACCTGCTGCTCCTCGAGCTGTCCGCCGACCATGCGACGCGGGGGACGGCGGCGGGCGACTTCGGGCACGCCCAGGCGATCCAGAAGCGATTCGGCTACGCGTACGCCGTGCTGCTCGACCTGCACCTGGGCGACGACCCGTCGGTCGTGACGCCCCGCCCGACCTGGCACTGGGCGACGCTGGAGGGCGGCCCCGTCACACGGGAGCCCCTCGACGTCTACACACCCGAGGTGCTGGCCGACATCCTCGGCCGCGGCTCCGCGCGCCTGGAGGGCTGAAAGGCCCTCCTACGAGCGGTGACCTGGTCATCTGCTCAATCCGCACCGATCTGCGCCGATGGATGAGTCAGACGCCGATCGAGGGGTGAGCCATGACAGGGCTCGGGGGAGCCTGTGCTGCGGCGGGGTTGTTGACTGCCGTCGTCGCGGCCGTGGGCGCGGTGCACGAGGCGCGTCGTCGCGACACGCCGTCGGCACTGTCGCGCGCGCTCATCTGGATCGGCGTGCTGCTCTGGGCGTCGGCCGCCCCGCTGGCGCTGTTCACCGGTTCACCCTCCCCGGTGATCCTGCTCATCCCGGGCACCACCCTCACCGCGGCCGGCGTCGGCTTCACCGTGCTGGTGCGCGCGGACCTCGTCCGGCTGCTCAGTCCCTGGCGGATCGCCATGGCGGCCTGCGTGCCCGTCGGGGTGCTCGCCGCGGCCCGCTCCCCGCTGGTGCTCAGTGAGCTGCACCCGTCGGCCACCACGGGCTGGGACTTCACACCGGGCCCACTGAGCTGGCTCCTCGTCCTGTGGGTGTGCCTGTACCTGCTGGTCGTCGCCGTGATCGAGCTCGCGACCGCCATGCAGGCCGTGGGTCCGCTGCGCACCGACGTGGTGGTCGACGGGGTGCGGGTGCTGGTCGGGACGACGGTCGTGTTCGGTCTCCTGGTCGTCGCGCCGTGGCGGCCGCTGCTGGCCCTCGTCCCGACCGTGGTGGCGGTCGGGATGCTCGTCGGCTGGCGTGCGGGCGGCCGTCGCGGCAGCGGTCGCTGGATGCAGGTCTCCACGTCGCAGGTGCTGGACCGCATCAGTGACGCCGTCGTCGTGCTCGGCCCGGACGGCTCGGTGGCGGATGCGAACTGCCGGGCCCGGACCCTCCTGCTGACCCCCGGCTTCAGCGGCCGGTCACGCCGGCCGCGCCTTCTGCTCGACCAGGAGCTGCGGGTCGCGATCACCGCCGACGGTGAACGGACCGTCACCCTCACCGGGGGACGTGCCGTGCGGGTCCGGGTCGTCACGGTCAAGGAGCTCGGGTACCCCGTTGCACGCATCGTGTCCGCGCGGGACATCACCGAGCTCGAACAGGTGCGCGCCGAGCTGCACGAGCTCGCGGGCCGGGACCCGCTCACCGGGCTCCGCAACCGCCGGCACCTGGCGGGCAAGCTCGCGGCGATCATGGGCCGAGCCGCGGAGTCGGACGAGCCGCTCACCCTGGCGATGGTCGACCTGGACAACCTCAAGCAGCTCAACGACGTCCGCGGCCACCAGGTCGGGGACCAGACGCTGCGGGCCGTCGCCGACATCCTGCGCACCGGCCGCGGCCCCGACGACCTCGTCGTGCGCACCGGAGGCGACGAGTTCATCGTCCTCATGCCGGGGACCGGCGCCGACCAGGCGCTCGACCGGGCAGAGGCGTGGCGGCGCCACGCCGCGCGGACCGATCCACGCGACCCGGCCCCGCTGCCCCCCTTCACCCTGAGCGTCGGCATCGCCCAGATGACCTCGGGGATGACCTCCGAGACCTTCCAGGGTGCGGCCGACGACGCTCTCTACCTCGCCAAGGCCTCGGGACGGGACCAGGTCAGACTGAGCCGTCTGGTGACTGCGCGGTCACCACGATGAGCACCCCGACGCCGCTCGACCTCCTCGCCATCGCCGCCTCCTGCCTCGTCCTCGAACAGCTGCTCGAGCTGTTCCTGCGGCCCCGGGGCGTGCTGCGGGGGCCGCTCTCCTTCGCCCTCGGCGGCGCCGCGGTCTGGACGCTCGCGGCCACGGCCGTCGACATCGGAGGGCTCAGCACCTCGGGGGTGCTGGTGCTCGCAGCCGTGCAGATGGTGTCCTCGTGGGCGGTGGTGCTCGGGGGCACCTGGATGGCCCTGATCATCAGCTACCGGGGCCACCTGGTCGATCCGTACCTGCTCGCCCTGGCCTGCACCCCCGCCGTCGCCATGGTGGGACTGCTCGCCACCCAGCCGACCCGGCCGCTGGTCGTGACGCGCATCGTCGGGACGGCGGCGGGCAGCGTCATCCAGTGGGGCCCGGCGTTCTGGGCCTTCACCCTCGCTGCCGGTGCACTCGTCGGCGTGATCTGCGCGCTCGCCGTCGGCGCCACGGTCGCCACCGTCCGGGGTCAACGCAGAGCCATGGTCATCGTCATGCTCCTGGTCGCCCCGGCGGGCGTCTCCTGGGCCTTCTTCGTCGCCGACCCCGTCTCGGGGCGGTGGTCGCTGGTTCCCCCGCTGCTGCTGTCCCTCGCGCTGCTGATCTGGGCACATCTGCACCACCGGCTCCCCGGGCTGGCGCACCTGCCCATCACTGCCGTCCGGGTGATGCGGGAGGTGCAGAGCGGGGTGGTCGTCCTGACGCCGGAGCTGATCGTGCTCGAGACCAACGCCGCAGCCCGGGCGATGCTCTGCGCCTCCACCTGTCTGCAGGAGGACGACCTGGTCGGGCGCCCCTGGCGGGAGATCGTCGATCCGGTGCTGGCCATCCTGCCCGGTGGTGGCCGGACCCTCACGGCGACCACGGAGCGCGGCCGGGTGCTCGAGCTCATGGTCGAGGACGTCGGCGGCGACGGGACCCTCCCGGCGCTGGTGGTCGCCGCGAGCGACGTCACCGAGCTGTCGGAGCTGCGGGCCCACCTGGCCGACCAGGCCACCCGCGACCCGATGACCGGCGCCCGCAACCGGCGGTTCCTCGACGCACGCCTGCCGAGCTTCGTCGCGGCGGTCGACCGCAATCACGACATGAGCGTGCTGATGCTCGACATCGACCTGTTCAAGCTGGTGAACGACCTGCACGGGCATGCCATGGGTGACCGGGTCGTGATCGCCATCGCCGAGGAGGCGGCGGCCGCGCTGCCACCCGGCGGCGAGCTGGTGCGCACCGGCGGCGACGAGTTCCTCCTGCTGCTGCCCGACACCGACGAGGTGGCCGCGGCACAGACCGGTGATCTCGTGCGACGCCGGTGCGCCCAGCTGCAGTTCGCCACCCACGGCCCCCCTGTCCGCGTCACGGTGAGCGCGGGGGTGGCCCACTGCCTCCCCGGGATGAGTGCGGACGACCTGCTCAGCGCTGTCGACCGCGCGCTGTACCGCGCGAAGGACGCCGGGCGCGACATGACCCATGCCTGATCGGTGCGTCATCCGGTGCCGCGTCCCACCGCCGGTCAGAATCGGACCGGGCGGCAACCCGCCCAGCCACCGAAGGGAGTCGCCGTCGTGAGCATCGCGTCACACCCGACCGGGGGCGCCACGACCGTGCGGCCACCCGCCGCCGCGCGCGTCGACACCGGTGACGACCGCTGGCCGGACTGGTTGTCAACCACCTGCCTGCTGCTGGCCGCCTTCGTCGTGTTCGTCTCGGCGGTGCCGCACCTGCGCCGCTACTTCGCCAAACCGGACGACCTGGTGTCCCTGGTCCTGCTCCCGGTGCTGCCGAACCTCACCTACGCCGCACTGCTGGTGGCGTTGGCCGTCGCACTGCGCCGCCGGCTGCGCCCCGCCTGGTGGGCGTTCCTCGTGCTGCTCGTGCTGCTGCCCGTGCTGGGACGGGTGACGGGTCTGCTCGCGGGCGAGTTCGTCGTGCTCAACGCCATCGGGCTGGTGATCAGCCTGACGTTCCTCACGGTGGCGTTCCACGCCAGGCGGCAGTTCCCTGCCCGACCCCCGCGTGCCTCCGGCCTGCGCGCCTTCGTGTTCTTCTTCCTCGGGTCCGCCGTCGTGACCTATCTGGGTGCCGGCCTGCTCATCCGCACGGGCACCTTCACCGACCTGTCGGCCGCCTGGGACGCCATGGGTGACGTCCTGGCCGGCGACCTCGGGTTCTTCGGGTCGGACGGGACGGCCCGCGCGCACTGGTGGGTGCGCCTGGTGATCGGCGGCATGGGCGCTGTGGTGGTGCTCGGTTCGGCGGCCATCTGGTTGCGGGCGCCTCGATCGAGCCACACCCTGACCGCCGCGGACGAGGCCCGGGTCCGCACCCTGGGACGCGACTTCGGCGAGGCCGACTCGCTCGGCTACTTCGCCACCCGCCGCGACAAGGCCGTCGTCTGGGACACGGGCGATGCGGCGACGGCCAGGTCCGGTGTGTCCTACCGGGTGGTCGGCGGGGTGAGCCTGGCCAGCGGCAACCCGCTGGGCAACCCGGAGCACTGGTCCGGGGCGATCGACGCCTGGCGCGAGGACGCCCGCGCCCACGGCTGGTCGCTCGCCGTGATGGCGGCCGGTGCGGCGGGCGCCCGCGCCTACGCCGACGCCGGGCTCACCGCCTACCAGATCGGTGACGAGGCGATCCTCGACCTGACGGACTTCTCGCTCGCCGAGCCCGCGCTCAAACCGGTGCGGCAGGCGGTTCAACGGCTACGCCGCCGCGGGTACGACACCCAGGTGCGCACCCACGGGATGCTCGACCCGGAGGACTTCAGCAGACTCGCCGCCTCGGCGACCCGCTGGCGCGGTGACGGCGGTGACGAACGCGGCTTCTCGATGGCGCTGGGGCGGCTCGGCGACCCGCTCGACTCCGGATGCGTCCTGGTCGAGGCCTTCGACTCGGAGGGGACGCTGCGCGGTTTCCTGTCCCTCGTGCCATGGGGCCGCGGCGGGTTGTCGCTCGACCTCATGCGCCGCGACCCGACGGCGGACAACGGCATCGTCGAGCTCCTGGTCAGCACGATCGCCGAACATGCGCCACGACTGGCGACCCGCCGCCTGTCGCTCAACTTCGCGATGTTCCGCGAGGCGTTCGCCCGGGGCGAGGAGCTGGGCGCCGGACCGCTCGCCCGGCTCGCCCGCACGGCACTGCTGCTGGCCAGCCGCACCTGGCAGCTGGAGTCGCTGTACCGGTCGAACGCGAAGTACCAGCCGGCCTGGCAGCCGCGGTTCATCTGCTTCGAGTACGCCTCGGACCTGCCCCGTGCGGGTCTGGCCGCCGGCAGCGCCGAGGGCTTCCTCACCCGCCCGTCGATCAGGACCCTGATCGCACGGCGCCGCCGGACGGACCAGGCGGCGCTCACCCGGGAGGCCGAGGGCTATGCGGTCGCGGTCCGGGCACTCATCCCGCCGGAGCCGGACGCTGTCGAGCAGATCCTCGCCGCGCGCAAGCTCCCCGACCAGGAGCGGGTGCGTCGGGCCAAGCTCGCGGCACTCACCGAGGCGGGGATCGAGGCCTATCCGGTGGGCTACCCGCGCACCGCGACGCTCGCCGAGGTCCGCGCCGGGGCCGGGGCGGTGCTGAGCTCCCAGCCGGTGTCGGTCACCGGCCGTGTGCTGCGCAAGCGCGACCACGGTGGCCTGTGCTTCCTGTCGCTGCGCGACGGCTCGGGGGACCTGCAGGTCATGGCCTCGCGCGAGTCGCTGGGCGTCGACCAGCACCAGCAGTTCCGCGGGCTCGACCTGGGCGACCATGTCGGTGTCACCGGCACGGTGGTCCGCACCCGGACGGGTGAGCTCACGGTCGAGGCCACGTCGTTCGCCCTCACCAGCAAGTCCCTGCGGCCGCTGCCGGACAAGCGCCACGGGCTCACCGACCCGGAGGCCCGGGTCCGGCTGCGGTACGTCGACCTCATCGTCCGGCCGGAGGCCCGGAAGGTGGCCTACCTACGTTCGACGGTGGTCCGCTCGATCCGGGAGTCGTTGCAGGCCCGCGGCTTCGTCGAGGTGGAGACGCCGATCCTGCAGCTCGTGCACGGCGGCGCGAATGCGCGCCCGTTCCGCACCCACATCAACGCCTACGACCTGGACCTGTCGTTGCGGATCGCCACCGAGCTGCACCTCAAGCGGCTGGTGGTGGGCGGGATGGAGCAGGTGTTCGAGCTCGGGCGCCAGTTCCGCAACGAGGGCGCCGACTCCTCGCACAACCCGGAGTTCACCTCGCTCGAGGTGTACGGCACCTACGGCGACTACACGACAATGCGGGTGCTCACCCAGGAGCTCATCCAGGAGGCCGCGGTCGCGGTGTTCGGCGAGCCGGTCGCCCGTCGGCTGCAGCCCGACGGCAGCATCCAGGAGGTCGACCTGTCGGGGAGCTGGCCGGCGATCCCGATCTGCACGGCCGTCTCGAACGCCCTGGGCGAACAGGTCACCCCGGACACGCCGTCGCACGTGCTGCTGGCCCACGCCACCCGGCTCGGCCTGGACCTCGACCCGGCCTCGTCCTGGGGCGCGGTGCTCGAGGAGGTCTACGGCGAGCTCTGCGAGTCGAAGACCACGTTGCCGGTGTTCTACACCGACTTCCCGCGGGACACCTCGCCGCTGACCCGCGCCCACCGCGACGATCCGCGGCTGGTGGAGAAGTGGGACCTCGTGATGTGGGCCTCGGAGCAGGGCACCGCCTACTCCGAGCTCATCGACCCCGTCGACCAGCGGGCCCGGCTGGTGGAGCAGTCACTGGCCGCTGCCGCGGGGGACACCGAGGCGATGGAGGTGGACGAGGACTTCCTGCGCGCCCTGGAGTACGGCATGCCGCCCACGGGTGGGATGGGTCTGGGGGTGGACCGGCTCGTCATGAACCTCACCGGGTTGGGCATCCGGGACACGATCCTGTTCCCGATCGTCCGGCCCAGCTGACCGCCCGGGGTCGCGACCGGGCCGGCCGGCTCAGCCGCCGACGACCCCGGCCGAGACCCGCTGCCCGACCCCGCCGTCGACCACGACCTCCACCCCGTCGGGGACCTGGCCGGCGAGGGCGGCGACGAGCAGCGCGGTGTCCGGCAGCGCCCCGGGCGCCTCGACCTCGACCACCGCCGTGGTCGACTGCACGGTGACGTCCACCACGCGCCCGCCCGGTACCTGCTCGACCCACGCCGTCGCCGCGTCCTGCACCCGGTGCGTCCACACGGCGACCAGCCAGGTCGCGGCGGTGTTGGCAGCGAGGGGCACGACGACCAGCAGCGCACCGGCGCCGATCGCGACATAGGCCCGCCGACGCCGGAACCCGGCCCCGGCGAATGCCCCGTAGCCACAGGCGGTGAAGACCAGCGTCCCGGCCAGGACGAGGGCGACCACGTTGGAGGCGAACAGCACGAACGCACCCGCGGCGAGCCCGTACAGGCCCTGGCCCAGGCACACCCCGACCACGCCCAGCGGCGGCACGAGCGAGATCGCGATGGCGACCCCTGGCAGCACGTCCGACACGTCCTTGCGGGCCAGCCCGACGGCGCCCGCGAGCCCGGTCGCGAGGGCGGCGACCATGTCGAGCAGCCCCGGGGTGGTGCGACCGATCACCTGGGTGTTGGTCAGCAGGGTGGTGGTGCTCGGCAGCAGCAACGACGCGAGGTACCCGACGAGGACGACCAGCCCGGTCCCGCCCGCGACCATCGCGAGCGCCCGCCCCACCAGACCGCCCCGCCCGCGCACGATGCCGATCGCCACGCCCATGATGGGCACCGAGAGCGGCGCGATGATCATGGCTCCGATGACGGTGGCGGTGGAGTCGGCGAGGACGCCCGCCACCGCGATCACCGCAGCCAGCGCGAGCATCGTCCAGAAGGCCGAGACCTTGGAGGCGCGGTCACCGGCCAGCAGGTCGAGCCGATCGGTGAGGTCGTCGACGTCACGGACCTGGTGGCCGGGCAGCACGTGCTGGCGCAGGGAACTCATGCCGGGATGCTGGCAGCACCGGCGGGCCGCCGCACGCGGCCGGGTTCAGCGTGTGGTGGAGCCAACGGGACTCGAACCCGTAACCCCCTGCTTGCAAAGCAGGTGCGCTACCAATTGCGCCATGGCCCCCGGTGGTGGCGGTGGCCACCAGAGCGGCGGAGGAGGATCAGTCGAGCGGGTCGGTGACCTCGGCCCACAGGTCACGCTCGTCGCGGTCCTGCACGTACCGCTGGTAGGCGAGGTACCCCACGCCGGCGAGCACCGTCAGTACGAGGAGCTTCTTCATGGGGTCCTCCGAACCTCGACGAGTGGGCCTAACAGGACTTGAACCTGTGACCTCTTCCTTATCAGGGAAGCGCTCTAACCGTCTGAGCTATAGGCCCGTGCACC
>JAHIJU010000338.1 GCA_018898235.1 Actinomycetota bacterium
CCGCCGGATCACGGTGGTCGCACCGACCGAGCACCTGAAGAAGCAGTGGGCCGACGCCGCCTCGCGGGTGGGCATCCGGCTCGACCCGGCGTTCAGCAACGCCCAGGGTCGGCACGGCGCTGGGTTCGACGGCGTCGCGGTGACCTACGCCCAGGTGGCGAGCAAACCGGCGCTGCACGCCGCACGCACGGCGGCAGCCCCCACGCTGGTGATCCTGGACGAGGTGCACCACGGCGGCGACGCGCTGAGCTGGGGCGATGCGGTGCACGACGCGTTCGAGGGGGCGACGCGCCGGCTCGCGCTGACCGGCACACCGTTCCGCTCGGACACCTCCGCGATCCCGTTCGTGCGGTACGAGCCGGACCGCGAGGGCATCCGCCGGTCGGTGGCGGATGTCACCTACGGGTACGGCGAGGCGTTGCGTGACCACGTCGTGCGCCCGGTCATCTTCCTCACCTACTCGGGCACCCTGAGCTGGCGCACCCGGGCCGGGGACGAGCTCTCGGCGCGGCTCGGCGAACCGGCGACCAAGGACCTGGTGGCCCAGGCGTGGCGGGCGGCGCTGGACCCGGAGGGGGAGTGGATCGCCGGGGTGCTGGCCGCAGCCGACACCCGCCTGTCGGAGGTGCGGCGGACGGTCCCGGACGCCGGCGGCATGGTGATCGCGACCGACCAGGCCGATGCCCGCGCCTACGCGGGGGTGCTGGCGCGGCTCACGGGCCGGTCCCCGACGGTCGTGCTGTCGGACGACGAGGGTGCCTCGGACCGGATCGAGGAGTTCTCCCGGGACGACTCGCGATGGCTGGTCGCGGTGCGGATGGTGTCGGAGGGGGTCGACGTGCCCCGGCTCGCGGTCGGGGTCTACGCGACGAGTGCCTCGACGCCGCTGTTCTTCGCCCAGGCCGTCGGGCGATTCGTGCGCGCGCGACGCCGAGGTGAGACGGCGTCGGTGTTCCTGCCGAGCGTGCAGCCGTTGCTCGCACTGGCCGCCTCGTTGGAGGTCGAGCGCGATCATGCGCTGGACCGGCGGGCGACGGGCGACGAGGACCCGGACGCGCTGATGGCGCAGGCCCTGTCGGAGCGCTCGACGGCGGACGTCGTCGGTCCCGACGGACTTCAGGGCACCTTCGAGGCGCTCGGCGGCCAGGCGTCGTTCGACCGGGTGCTGTTCGACGGCGGCGAGTTCGGCACCGAGGCGGAGGTGGGCTCGGCCGAGGAGCTCGACTTCCTCGGGCTGCCCGGGTTGCTGGAGCCGGAGCAGGTCTCGGCGCTGCTGCGTCAGCGTCAGGCCGATCAGCTCGCGGGCCGGCGGCGTGCCGGGGCCGCCGAGCCGGTGGCCGACCATCGTCGCCAGGCTGCGTTGCGCGCCGAGCTCTCCCGGCTGGTGGGGGCGTGGGCGCGCCGCAGCGGTCTGCCGCACGGTGTGGTGCACACCCAGCTCCGCACCCGGTGCGGGGGCCCGGAGGTGGCGCTCGCGAGCCCGGAGCAGCTGGACCAGCGGATCGCGCTGCTGCGGGAGTGGTTCGTCGGGCGGCACTGAGCGCGCGGCCCGGTCGGCGGGTGCGAGGGGGCGCAGGGAAGACGTCGCTCGCGGTCGCCCAGGTGGCTCCTCAGCCGGGCGCGAGGTCGGGTTCGGCCCCGGGGGCGGGCCGGTGACCTGCGGTTGGACCGCGTCCGGAACCTGCGGGGCAGCCTGCTGCGAACCGGGGACCTAGGGCCCCTTCGGCGGGGCCCGGCAGTCGGCAGAGTATGTACTACCAAGTGAGTACCAAGCAGATGCTGCGGGAACCAGCCGCAGCACCTGCCGCCGAGCACGACACGAGGAATCAGGACACCGAGGTCCGGCGCGAGACGCAGGTGCCCCATGCCGCACGCCGCTCTCGTTCGCTCCAGCCCGCTCTACCGACGCATGCCCGGGGACCGCAGGTCCGGCTCCCCGCCTGCCCGAAAGGTCGCTCGATGAGAAAGAACCCGTACCTTCCTACGGCCATCTCGATCTACTTGTTCTTCGTGGTGTACGGCATGGCCGTCATCATCATGTCCCAGCACTCCGACCAGCTGCAGGCCCAGTGGGGGGCGACCGAGGGCCAGGTCCTGGTGGCCATCTCGGGCATCGGGATCGGGAAGATCATCGGCCCGGCGTTCGCCGGTCTGCTGTCCGACCGGATCGGCCGGCGCTGGATGCTCGTCATCGCGTTCGCGATGTACGTGCTCTTCCTGCTCGGCACGATCGTCAGCCCGAGCTACCAGGTGGGCTTCGCCCTCGCGGTGTTCTTCGGCCTGGCCAACGCGATCTCCGACACCGGCGCCTACCCCACGCTCATGGAGTCCTTCCCCCAGACCCCCGGTTCGGCCAACCTCATCGTCAAGGCCGCGATCGCCGTCGGTCAGCTGATCATCCCGATCATCGTGACGGCCGTCGCCGCGGCCTCGATCGCCTGGGGCTCGACCTTCATCGGCCTGGCCGTGATCCTCGCGATCCTGCTGGTCGTCAACCTGCGCCTGCCGTTCCCGGACTACAAGGCCATCGCCGCCGAGCAGAAGGCCAAGATCGCGGCCAACGCCGGGACCTCCGAGCAGTCCGGCGCCCGGATCGGTCTGGAGGGCACCGCGCTGGTCCTGTACGGCTTCACCAGCACGGCCATCTTCTGGCTCGCCTCGCAGTCACTGCCCAAGCTGGGCGTCAACCTCGTCGGGATGAGCCCCGAGGCCGGCAAGGCCCTGGTGTCGTTCTTCTCGATCGGGTCCTTCGCGGGGGTGTTCATCACCGCGGCACTGGTGGCACGCAAGTTCAAGCCGGTGACGTTCCTCGTCCTCAACCCGACCGTCGCGACATTCGCCTACATCGGCATGCTGGTGTTCCCCAACGCGGGTGCGTACCGGTTCTTCGCCTTCGTCATCGGCTACTTCGCCGCCGGTGGGCTGTTCCAGCTGACGGTCGTCGTGCTCGCCGAGTTCTTCCCGGTGCGCAAGGGCGTGGTCACCTCGCTCATCGGTCTGGCCTCGGGCCTGGCGGCCTTCGCACTGCCGTACAGCTCGGGTCTGGTCGTCGGCGACGCCACCGAGAAGGCGGA
>JAHIJU010000339.1 GCA_018898235.1 Actinomycetota bacterium
GGCGTTCGGCAGGCTCTGCGTGATGAGGGCACTGTGCTCGGGGCGCACCGCGTCCCACGCACCGACCACCACCAGGACCGGGACCTCGACGCCAGCCAGTGCGGCGGGCGTGATCTGGGGGTGCTCCGTCATCAGCGCGAGCAGCTCGGCCGGCTGACGCAGGCCCGGCACCGCGCGCGCGGCCTGCGCGACGACGTGGTGCGCCGCGACCGTGATCGCCAGCGACATCGGCCGCAACCCCTGCGGGTCGAGGTTCGCCCCGCACAGGACCATCGCGTGCACCGCATCCGGGGACCGCATCGCCAGCTCGAGCGCGATGTTGCCACCGTCGCTGTAGCCCAGCACGTCCACCTCGGACAGGCCGAGGGCATCGAGCGCGGCGGCCACGTCCTCGGCCATCGAGGCGATCGACAGCGGACCGTCGCCCCGGGGGGACCGGCCGTGCGCGCGTGAGTCGAGGCCCACCAGATGCCGACCCGGCAACAGGTGCATGAGCCGGTCGAACACCCGGTGCGTCTCACCGTTGCCGTGCAGGAGCACGAGCGGGCGACCGGCCCCGGGGCGGGTCGCCGCCCACAGCGGTCCCGCCCGGGTGCCGGGCGCATCGTCGAGCATGGCTCCGAGCCTAGGCGCGGGCGCCGAGCGGCGCTCACACGGCAGCTAGGCCCGTTCGAGGAGCGCGACGACCTCGTGGTGGGCGGTCTGCGGGAACATGTCGACCAGCCGGGCCGAGCGCGGCCGCAGGCTCGACATCGCCGCCAGATCGCCCACCATCGACCCCAGGTGACAGCTGGAGTAGACGACCCGCTGCACCCCCGAGCTCTCCAACCAGCCGGCGAGCTGGGCGCCCAGGCCCCGCCGCGGCGGGTTCACGATCACCAGGTCGGGCGGCGCCGTGGCGGCCAACGCGAACTCGGTCGCGTCCCCGGCCAGGAACCGGGTACCCGTGAGCGCGGCGGACGCCGCCGTCCGTCGCGCCGCATCCACCGCGGCCTCGCTGGTCTCGACACCGACGACCACCCGCCCCGGGGCCGCGCAGTGCAGCGCGAAACCACCGACACCGCAGTAGAGGTCCCAGACGCTCGCTGGTTCGCACTCGTCGACCCAGGCCGCCACCTGGCGGTACAGCGCCGCCGCGACGTCGGAGTTGGTCTGGAAGAAGCTGCGCGGGGGAAGCCGCAGGTCCAGGTGGTTCAGCCGCATCCGCAGCTCGGTCGACGACGTGAGCGCGATCTCCCGCTCCCCCTCCAGAACCGCGGCGTGCACGGGCTGGATGTTCGCCGACGCGACCGTCAGCCGCGGCAGGCTCTCGCGGAGCACCGGCAGGTGCTTGCGCAGCCGGGTGACGGCCTCGGTCGATCGCAGCACGAACCGGACCATGAGCTCATCCGCCGGTGACGCCGTGACCAGCAGGTACTTGAGCTCCCCGGTGCGCGAGGGCACGTCGTACGGCACCAGCTGGGCCCGCGTGACGAACCGCTGGAGCTCGTGCGCCGCCACCACGATCGACGACGGGTACAGGCCGCAGTCGGTGAGGTCCACCCCGTACCCGGACTCGTCGAGGATGCCCAACGTGGGGTGCTCGACGGTCCCGGCGACCACCAGCTTCGCCCGGTTCCGGTAGCCGCTCGCGGGTCCGGTCACCGGCGGCAGCCATCGGACACCGGGTCCCAGCGCGGCCCGCGCCTGGGCGTCCTTGTCCGCGACCTGCTGGTCGTAGCGGCTGCCCATCAGGGTGCACGACCTGCACACCCCGGCGTCGAAGTAGGCGCACCGCACGGCCCGAGTGTAGGCAGCCTGCTGCGACGACGGGCGTGCGGCGCCGGTCAGCGCAGCGTGGCGACCGCGTGTGCGAGCCCAGCGGCGAGCAGATCGGCGTCCGTCACCGCGGTCAGCCAGGACACTCCCCGCTCGCGCCAGTGCGCCGCCATCTCCAGGTCGGAGCAGTGCAGGCCGACCGGGACGCCGGCGGTGCGCGCCGTGCTCACGACGTGGCCGAGCAGCTCGTCGACCTGCGGGCTCGTCCGATAGGTGGCCCGCCCCAGCCCGCAGGACAGTGCCAGGTCATTGGGCCCGACATAGATCGCGTCGATGCCGGGCACGGCCAGGATCTGCTCGAGGTTCTCGATCGCACCGGCCGTCTCGATCATCACGACGCACAGCACCCCGTCGTCCTGCTCGGCCGGGGTCGGGACCGGGCGGGCACCCCACAGCGGCCCCCACGACCGGATGCCGGCCGGCGGGAACCGGCAGGCCTGAGCGGCGGCCTGGGCGTCCGCCACGCTGCTGACCATCGGGACCACGACGCCCGCGGCACCGGCGTCGAGCGCACGCATGATCTGCCCGGGGTCGTTCCAGCGGACCCGCACCAGCGGCACGCGGCCGACGACGCGGAACGCCTGGAGCACGGCGGGCAGCGTGGCCACATCGGCCAGCCCGTGCTGACCGTCCACACACACCACATCGGCGTCGACGGCGCCGACGATCTCGGCCGTCACCGGATCGGCCAGCACCGACCACAGGCCGATGGCGCTGCCGCCCGCGGCCCACACCTCACGCAGCCGCTGGGTGTCCGTCCGCACGGCGCTCACCAGGACACCAACGTGTCGAGGAAGCGGGCCTGGGCCTGCAGATGGTGGCCACCGCCGCCCTCGTGACCGTTGAAGGGGTAGACCGCGATCTGCGCGGTCCCGCCCCAGGCGTTGTGCGCGGCGAAGACCGTCGACGGCGGGCACACGGCGTCCATCAGCCCGACGCTGAACAGCGCGGGCGACTGGGCGCGGCGCGCGAACGCCACGCCGTCCACGTAGCCCAGCGTGGCGAACACCTGCTCGACGCGGTCCCGGTGGACGGCCAGGTACTGGCGCACCTCGCCGTACGGGTCCTCGTCGGTGTGCTCGACCGCCCAGCGCCAGTGGCAGCCGAACGGCACGTCCGGCATGGCCGCGAGGAGCCCGGGGACGAGTCCCGCGACCGCGAGCGCGATGCCACCGCCCTGGCTGATGCCGGTGACGACGATCTGGTCGGGGTCGATCCCGGGCAGCTCGCGGAGCGTCTCGACGAGCCGCGCGCCGTCGGTGTAGACGCGGCGGTAGTAGTGGTCGTCGGGGTTCTCCAGGCCGCGGGTGACGAAACCGGGGACCGACGTGCCGTGCCCGACGGGGTCGGCGGTGGTGCCGCCGCTGCCCCACAGGGCGCCCTGGCCGCGGGTGTCCATGAACGCCACCGCGTACCCGGCGCCGACCCACGCCAGGTGCTCATGGGGCAGTCCGCGTCCACCGCCGTAGCCGTTGAACTCGACGATCGTGGGCAGGGGCCCGGTGACGCCGGCGGGACGCAGCAGCCACGCGCTGACCTCGCTGCCACCGAATCCGGCGAAGCGCAGGTCGACGACGTCCACGGTGCGCAACGGGTGCTCGACCCGCTCCAGGCGCGGCTGCCACGCGGCGTCCCGCGCCTGGGTGAGGGTGCGGTCCCAGAACTCGTCGAAATCGGGCGGGTCGGTGTTCTCGGGCCGATACTCGACAAGCTCGTCCAACGGTTGGTCGAACAGGGCCACGGGAGCGCCTCCTGGGTCTGGTCACCGCTGGTCGCAACTCGTTGGGTGACTTGTCCTCTGATCAGTTAGACTCTAGCATCGGGTCGCCGGGGACGACC
>JAHIJU010000340.1 GCA_018898235.1 Actinomycetota bacterium
GGCAGCGCCGTCTTCGTCAAGGCCGTCTCCCCGCACGAGAACCCCGCCTCGCCCGAGCTGGCCCGGGCCGAGATCCGCATCGCCCGCTCACTGCCCGATCAGGTCCCGGCACCGGCCCTGCTGTGGTGGCACGACGACGGCGACTGGGTGCTGACCGGCTGGGAGGCGGTGCACGGCCGCACGCCGCAGATCCCGTGGCACCCCGATGAGCTGTCGGCCGTGCTCACGGCGGTCGGCGCACTCGGCGAGCTGCGCCCGCGACCGGGGCACACGCTGACCGCGACACCCGAGGTGCTCGCGGACGACTTCACCGGCTGGCAGCGTCTGGCGGCCTCACCGATGGCGCAGCACACGCTGCTGGCCGACGGGCTGGGTGAGCTCGGGCGCTGGGCCCTCGACCATCTGGAGGCGCTCGTGCGCTGGGAGCTGCAGGCACCCCCCGTGCTCGCGGGCGACCATCTGGTGCACGGCGACCTGCGCTCGGACAACATCATGCTCGACGAGCACCACCGGGTCTGGATCATCGACTGGCCGCACGCGTCGGTCGGCGCGCCGTGGCTCGACCTGGCGTTCCTGCTGCCCTCGGTCGCTGCGGAGGGCGGCGGCGACGCGGCGACCGTGTTCGCCGCCCAGCCGCTCGCGCAGGACGTGCCGGCCGACCACCTGCGGGCCGCCCTCGTCGGCCTCGCGGGCTACTTCGCCTGGAGCAGCCTGCAGCCCGACCCGCCCGGCATCCCCAACCTGCGCAGGTTCCAGTCGGCACAGGCCGGTGCGACCCTGCGCTGGTTGCAGACGATCGCCTGAGCCCAGCCCGGCGCGGCCCGACCGACGCAGCCCGGCGCGGTCCGGCTCAGGCCAGCTCGCGCAGCCTGCGCAGCTCGGCGGTCAGCGCCGGGAGCACGTCGAACAGGTCGCCGACGATCCCGTAGTCGGCGAACTCGAAGATCGGCGCGTCCGGATCGGAGTTGACGGCGACCACGGTTCCGGCCGACTGCATGCCGCCACGGTGGTGCACGGCCCCCGAGACCCCGACCCCGATGTAGAGCCGGGGGGCCACGGCCACCCCGGTCTGCCCGACCTGCTGCTCGCGCGGGAGCCAGCCCTCGTCGGCCACGACCCGGGTGGCGCCGACGGCACCGCCGAGCAGGTCGGCGAGCTCCTCGACCGGGCTGAGGTGGCCGTCGACCCCGCGTCCGGCGACGACCACCACATCGGCCGTCGCCAGGTCGGGACGTCCGGTCGCCTGCCGCGGGGTGCGCACGACGGTGACCGACCGCGCGAGCTCGCTCACGGCGACCTGCACGTCGACCACCTGCGGGCTGCTCGGCGCCGCCGCCGGCTCGGCGCGGACGGCATTGGGCTCCAGCGTGACGACGGCGACCGGGCTGGTCACCTCGACCGTGCTCACCCAGGTGCCGGCGAGCACCGACTTGGTCACCCGGAGCGCGCCCTCCACCCGTTCGACCCGCTCGGCGTCCGTGACGACGGCGGCCCCGTCGAGCACGGCGAGCCCGGCGGCCACCTCCTTGCCCTCGGACGTGGAGGCGAGCAGCACCAGGTCCGCTCCGGTCGCCGAGCGCACCGCGTGCAGGGCCTCGGCCAGCGCGGCGGGCCACCAGACGTCGGCCGGGAGCCGGTGCACGATCAGCACGCCGGCATCGGCGAGGCCGGGGAGTGCGGCGTCGAGGCCGTCACCGACCCAGACGCCGTGCACCTCGCCCAGCGGCCGGGCGGCGGTCACCAGCTCGAGCGCGGCGGGCCGCGGGGTGCCGTCGTCGTCGTGGTCGAGCAGGACGAGGGTGGTCATCGCTGTGGTCCTGTCAGTCGGGGGTTCAGACGAGCCGCTGGTCGACGAGCCAGGCTGCCAGCCGGACGCCGGCGTCGCCGTCGTCGGTGACCAGCACCCGGTCGGTCCGCGGTTGCTGCGGCTCGGCGTGCAGCACCCGGGTGCGTCCGCCGAGCATCGAGGGGTCCAGGCCGAGCGAGGTCAGCCCGGGGACGACCTCGTCGAGGCCGAGCTCCTGCACGGGCTTCTTGCGGGCGGCCATGATGGCGCGGAACCCGGGGAAGGACGGCTCGTTCGCGGCATCGGTCACCGAGACCACGGCCGGCAGCGGGGCGCTGAGCTCCTCGACCGCGTGGTCGAGCTCGCGCCGCACGTGCACGGTGCCGTCGGCGACGTCGACGTGGGCCGCCAGCGCGAGCGCGGGGAGCCGCAGGTAGGCGGCGAGCGCGGTCGGGACGACCGAGGTCAGCCCGTCGGTCGACGCCATCCCGGTGAGCACCAGGTCGACGCCCCCCTCGACCGTCACAGCGGCCGCGAGCACGGCGGCGGTGCCCAGCGCGTCGAGCCCCACCAGCCGCTCATCGCTGACGACGACGCCGCGGCTCGCACCGAGCTGCAGCGCGCGCCGCACCGCGTCGTGCGCGTCCGCCGGTCCCACGCTCAGTGCGACGACCTCGCCCGACGTCGCGGCGGCGATCTGCACGGCCGCCTCGACCGCGTTCTCGTCGAGCTCGTTGAGCGTGCCGTCGCCGCCGTCCCGGCGGAGCCGCCCGTCGGCGCCCAACATGCGGGTCGACTGGACGTCCGGCACGTGCTTCACGGCAACCACGATCTTCACCCGAGGAAGGTTACCCGGCGACCCGCGCCCCACCCGGGACGGCCCCGGCACACGGGTGGACACGCGACAATGTCCCCCGTGAGCACTCCCGCACCGCGCCCTCGGCCCCCTCGGCTCGGGGTCCACGTCGCCGGGGACGGGATCGACGTCGCCGTGCTCGCCCCGCACGCGACGGCCGTCGAGCTGTGCCTGTTCGACGCCGCCGGCACACCGCGGTCGGAGCACCGGATCGCACTGCCCAGGCCGCGCCACGGGGTCTACAGCGCCCACATCCCCGGTATCGCCGCAGGTCAACGGTACGGGCTGCGGGCGGACGGCCCGTGGGAGCCGGCCTACGGGCTGCGCTACAACCCGCACAAGCTGCTGGTCGACCCGTACGCCCGGGGACTGGTCGGCACCCTCGGCTACGGACCTGCGACGTACGGTCACGTCGTCGACACCCAGCTGCGCGGTGACGCGTTCGGTGCGATGGACACGCGGGACTCGGCCGGCCATGTCCCGCACGCCGTCGTGGTGGACACCGCCGCGCTGCCGGGCCCCGACCCGACGCAGAACCGGCCATGGACGCCGTGGTCGGCGACGGTGATCTACGAGGCGCACGTGCGCGGTCTGACCAAGCTCGCCGGGTTCCTGCCCGCACCGCTGCGCGGCACGTACGCCGGTCTGGCGCACCCGGCCGTGATCGACCACCTGCTGCGGCTCGGCATCACGGCCGTCGAGCTGCTGCCGGTGCACACCTTCACCTCGGAACCGCACCTGATCACCAAGGGCCTGACCAACTACTGGGGCTACTCGACGCTGGGCTTCTTCGCCCCGCACGCCGCCTATGCGACGGCGGCGGCACGGGCCGCCGGGCCCGCCGCCGTCCTCGCCGAGCTGCGTGCGACGGTGCACGCCCTGCACGCCGCCGGTCTGGAGGTCCTGCTCGACGTCGTCTACAACCACACCGCCGAGGGCGGCGTCGACGGTCAGCACCTGTCCTGGCGCGGTCTGGACAATGCGATCTACTACGCCCACGACGGCAACGTCCCGGCGACGTACGCCGATGTCACCGGGACCGGCAACACGCTCGACTTCCGCCGCACCGAGGTCGTGCGGATGACGTTGGACTCCCTGCGCTACTGGGCCGACGTCGTCGGGGTCGACGGCTTCCGGTTCGACCTGGCCGTCACACTGGGACGCACGGTCGGCGGGTTCAGCGCCGACCACCCGGTGCTGGTCAGAGCCACGACGGACCCGTCGCTGCACGTCCTGAAGCTGATCGCCGAACCGTGGGACGTGGGACCGGGCGGCTGGCGGACCGGTCAGTTCGCCCTCCCGTTCGCCGAGTGGAACGACCGGTTCCGCAACGCCGTGCGGTCGTTCTGGTTGGCCGACCCGGGACGGGCCGCGCACGGCCTGCCCGGGCACCGGATGCGCGACCTGGCCACCCGGCTCGCCGGGTCGGTGGACCTGTTCGGGCAGGGCAGCCCGCCGCTGATCCGCGGCCCGCAGGCGTCGGTCAACTTCGTCACGGCGCACGACGGCTTCACCCTCGCGGACCTGGTGGCCTACGACCACAAGCACAACGCGGCCAACGGCGAGCAGAACCGTGACGGGTCCGACGACAACCGGTCCTGGAACCACGGGGTGGAGGGCCCGGTGCGGTCCGACTCGCCCGGGGCCGACCTGATGCCGCTGCGCCGCCGGTCGATCCGCAACCTGTTCGCCACGCTCGTGCTGGCGGCGGGGACGCCGATGATCACCGCCGGCGACGAGCTGGGCCGCACCCAGCAGGGCAACAACAACGCCTACTGCCAGGACTCCGAGCTGTCCTGGGTCCGCTGGGACCGGTCACCGTGGCGCTCCGACCTGCTCGCGACCTGCGCCTACCTCCTGACGCTCCGACGTGAGCACCCCGCCATGCGGACCGAGGTGTTCTACACCGGCTTGCCGGTCGCCGAGGGCCAGCGCCCCGACCTCGGCTGGTACGACAGGTCCGGCGACGCGTTCGACCACGGCCGCTGGCACGACCCGTCGATCCGCACCTTCCAGATGGTGCGCGCCGCACCGCCGCCCGCGCACGACGTCGTGATGGTCGTCGTGAACGGCGCCCTGGACGCGGAGGAGGTCCGGCTCATCGCGTCCGACTCCGCCCCCTGGCTGCTGGTGTGGGACTCGGTGTGGGAGCACCCCGAGGACCAGCGGGAGGCGGCCATCGGCGGTGCCCTGCACCTGCCGGGTGGGACGACGATCACGATGGAGCCGCTGAGCATGCGCGTCTATGTCACGCGCTGATCTGCGGGTGCCTATCGCGCGCGCCGACGGATAGGTTCGGACAGTGACGAGCACCCCCCCGTCCCGCGCACGGACGACCAGCGGCACCGGTCGGAGCGCTGCCCGACCGAGTGCCGCCGCTGGCGCTGAGCCCATCGGACGCATCCCGGTCCTCGATGTCTTCCCCGTCGCCGAGGCCGGGCGGTTCCCCGCCAAGGCCGGGGTCGGCGAGGCGATCCCGATTCGTGCGACGGTGTTCCGCGAGGGGCACGACGCCTACGGTGCGCACGCCGTGCTGCTGCGCCCCGACGGTTCGGTCGGCTACCGGGCGCCGATGCGCGAGGTGCAGCCCGGGCTGGACCGCTACGAGGCGCTGGTCGTGCCCGACGAACCGGGTGACTGGACGTTCGTCGTCGAGGGGTGGTCGGACCCGTACGGCAGCTGGGCACACGACGCCGCGATCAAGGTGCCGGCCGGCATCGACACCGACCTCACCCTCGAGCAGGGCGCCCAGGTCCTCATGCGTGCGGCCGACCGTCGCCGCCAGGACGCGCCGGACCCGGGGGCCGCGGCAGTGCTGCGGGCCGCCGCCCAGACGTTGCGGGACACGACCGTCGACCCCGCCGAGCGGCTGGCTGTCGGGCTCGGCGCACCGGTGCGCACGGCGCTCGTCCGGCACCCGCTGCGGGACCTGGTCTCACCGTCCCCGGCCTACCCGCTGCAGGTCCACCGACCGCTCGCCCTGGCCGGCGCCTGGTACGAGATGTTCCCCCGGTCGGTGGGCGCCTACGTCGATCACGAGACCGGTGCCTGGGTCTCGGGCACCTTCACGACCGCGGCCACGGATCTGCCCAGGATCGCCGCCATGGGCTTCGACGTGGTGTACCTGACGCCCATCCACCCGATCGGCACCACGTTCCGCAAGGGCCGCAACAACACCCTCGACGCGGGCCCGGCCGATCCGGGCTCGCCGTACGCGATCGGTTCGCCCGCCGGTGGGCACGATGCGATCGAGCCGTCGCTGGGCACCTTCGACGACTTCGACGCCTTCGTGGCCACGGCCCGCGGGCTCGACCTGGAGGTCGCGCTCGACCTGGCGCTGCAGTGCTCCCCCGACCACCCGTGGGTGCGCCAGCACCCGCAGTGGTTCGCCCACCGGCCGGACGGGTCGATCGCCTACGCCGAGAACCCGCCGAAGAAGTACCAGGACATCTACCCGCTCTCCTTCGACGAGGACCCCGACGGCCTGTCCACCGAGATCCGTCGGGTCGTGCAGGTCTGGATCGACCACGGCGTGACGATCTTCCGGGTGGACAACCCGCACACCAAGCCCCTGCCGTTCTGGCAGCGCCTGCTCGCCGACGTCCGCCGGACCCACCCTGAGGTGGTCTTCCTGTCCGAGGCGTTCACCCGTCCCGCGATCATGCTGGGGCTGGGCAAGGCCGGGTTCCACCAGTCGTACACCTACTTCACCTGGCGCACCACGAAGGCCGAGCTCGAGGAGTACCTGGCCCGTGTCGGGGGCGATGAGGCGCCCTGGATGCGCCCCGCGTTCTGGCCCACCACGCACGACATCCTGCCGCCCTACCTGCAGGCCGGTGGGGTGGGCGCGTTCGCCGTCCGCGCGGTGCTCGCCGCGCTCGGGGCGCCGACCTGGGGGATCTACTCCGGCTACGAGCTGGTCGAGAACGTGCCGCGCCCGGGCGTCGAGGAGCAGATCGACAACGAGAAGTACGAGTACCGGCCACGTGACTACACCGCCGCGCAGCCGCTCGGCATCGCGACCCTGCTGGGCGCGCTCAATGCGATCAGGCGGGCCCACCCGGCGCTGCGCCAGCTGCAGAACGTGCGGGTGCACCCCACCGACAACGACTCGCTCGTCTGCTTCTCCCGTCACCTGGCGGCCGAGCACTCACCCACCGGGTCCGCCGACGTCGTCGTCACCATCGTGAACCTCGATCCGTGGAGCACGCAGGAGGGTTGGGTGCACCTCGACCTGGCGGCCCTCGGCCTACCGGTCGATCGTCCGCTGCTCGCCCATGACGAGCTGACCGGGCAGGTCCACCCGTGGGCGGCGGACACCTTTGTTCGTCTGGTGCCTCAGGTCAGCTGTGCCCATGTGATGTCGATGGGTGAGGTATGAGTACGTCCATCACACCGCCGACCGGCGACGCCGCCGCACGGGCGACGGCCCGGCTCGCACATCCCGAGCCGCCGCCCAACACGGCTGCGCTGGCGATGTACGGCCTGCCGCCGAAGCGCCAGCCGCAGGTGCCGACGCCTGCCTCGGAGGGGCTGTCCGACGATCCGCAGTGGTATCGCACCGCGGTGTTCTACGAGGTCATGCTGCGCGCCTTCTCCGACTCCACCGGCAGCGGCAGCGGCAACCTCGAAGGCCTGATCGCACGGCTGGACTACCTGCAGTGGCTGGGGATCGACTGCCTCTGGCTGCCGCCGTTCTACCCCTCACCGCTGCGGGACGGCGGGTACGACGTGGCCGACTACACCGCCGTGGCCTCGCAGTACGGCACCC
>JAHIJU010000341.1 GCA_018898235.1 Actinomycetota bacterium
GCCGAGAGCAGCACGCCCCAGGCGGCGTCGGAGATACCGAACTCGGCCTGGATGTGCGTGGCCCCGACCGTCAGGTTGATCCGGTCGAGGTAGTTGACGAACGTCCCGAACGCGAGCAGGACGAGGACCAGGTAGCGCAGCCGCGGCCCGGTGTACCTGTGCGCGGGCGCGCCGGGACCAGGAAGGGGCACGGCCGTCGTGCCGGAGATGGTGGTCATGGCCGTCAGACCGCGGAGTGGATGACCTGGAGCGCCGCCCGCAGGGCGGGCACCTCGACCTGACCGGGCGCGGAGGCCTGCCCGACGGTGCCGAAGGTCGCAGCGGAGCCGAACACCTCGCCGGCCAGGCGCGAGACCACCCCGGTGCCCGCCATCGACATCGTGATGAGCGGGCGGGGCAGCTCCTGCGACGCGGTCCAGGTCGCCTGCAGCAGCGCCAGCACATCGCCCGCGTCGTGCGGCATGACGGCGATCTTGGCGATGTCGACGCCGCGCTCGACCATCGTGCGCAGCTTGGCGACCATGACCGGCACGGTCGGCGTGCCCCCGAAGTCGTGGAACGAGCCGATCACGGCCACGCCGGCGGCCCGGGCCGCAGCGATCACGGCGTCGACGGCCGTCACCTCGCGCTCGATCTCGACGTCGACCAGGTCGACCAGCCGCGCCTCCACCAGTGCGCCGTACAGCTCGACGTACCGGTCGGGCGCGATGGGGTGCTGCCCGCCCTCATCGGCGGTCCGGAAGGTGGCCAGCAGCGGCCGACCACCCAGCTCGGGGACGAGGGCGCGTGCGACGGACAGCACGGCCTGCGGGGAGCGGTCGGCCAGGAAGTCGAGGCGCCACTCCAGCAGGTCGGGCGAGGCGGCCACCGCTGCCCGCGCCTGGCCCACGAGCGCCTCGACGTCGGCGCCGACCAGCGGCACGATGACCTTCGGCAGACCTGAACCGATCTCGACCCCGCGGACGGTGACCGAACTCATGTGGTGCTCCTCTCGGGGGAGCCGGGCGGGCGACTGCGTCGTCGCACGTCCGGCAGGGGGGTCAGGCGAGCAGGTGCTCGCGCACGTAGTCGAGCGGCATCGGTACGCCGGTCCACAGCTCGAAGGCCGCAGCACCCTGGTGGAGCATCATGCCGAGACCGTTCATCCACCGGCAGCCGGCCGCCTCGGCCTGCTCCAGGAATGCGGTTCGCGGCGGAGCGTAGACCACGTCCGAGACGAACAGATCGGGACGAAGGACCGCGGAGTCGGGCAGCGGCGAGACGCCGAGCAGTGTGCCCATCCCGACGTTCGTGGCGTTGGCCAGGACGGCGGACTCGGCCACGGCCGCGCGGAACGCGGCGGTGTCGTCGAGGTCGTGCAGCTCGACGTGGGTGCCGGTGTTCTGGCGGATGGTGGCGACGGTCTTCTCGCCGATGGGCCACACGGCGTCGCGACGGTTGAAGATGTCCAGCCGGGCCACCCCCTCGAGGGCGGCCTGGATCGCGATGGCGGTACCCGCTCCCCCGGCTCCGATGAGCGTGATCCGCTGACCTGCAGGTTCGATGCCGTTCTCGCGCAGGGCGGCGACGTAGCCGAGCCCGTCGGTGACGTGACCGGTGAGCACGCCGTCGTCGTTGACGACCGTGTTGCAGGCGCCCACCATGCGGACCGCCGGGGACTGCTCGTCGAGCAGCGGCAGGATGGCGATCTTGTTGGGCATCGACACGTTCCAGCCGCGGACCTTGAGGGCCTTGAGCCCGGCGACCGCACCTGCGAGCTCACCGTCGCCCACCTCGAACGCCAGGTAGGCGTAGTCGAGTCCGAGCGCGGCGAGGGCGAGGTTGTGCATCCGGGGCGACTGGCTGTGCCGGATCGGGTACGCGATCAGGCCCAGCAGCTGGGTGTGCCCGGTGAGCTTCTGAGGAACTTCGTCCGACATGGCCACAACCTCCGCAGGCGGTACGACGATGCACACCGCGTTATGAACTCACTTGATAGTCCACAGTCTGCCGCCGGGCGCGCGCTGCCACACGGGGCCCAAGGTCCCCTCGGGCTGCGACCATCGGAGCCGACCCCCGCACGTGCGGCGCACCACCAGGAGGACGAGTGACCACGGACCACGACGCAGGGCAGGCAGGCGGCCCGGGCCCGGCGCGACGCGACGCCGAACGGACCCGCGCCGCCATCCTCGACGCGGCGATCGAGGAGTTCTCCGAGCGCGGACTGCTGGGCGGCCGGGTGGACGCGGTGGTCGAGCGGACGTCCACCGTCAAGCGGATGGTCTACTACTACTTCGGGTCCAAGGAGCGCCTCTACCAGGCGGCGCTCATCGAGTCCTACCGCCGGATCCGGCAGACCGAGGGCGCACTGCGGCTGGCGGACCTGGACCCCGAGACCGCCCTGCGCGCGCTGGTGCGGGCGACCCTGGCCCACCAGGAGAACAACGCGGCCTTCGTGCGGCTGGTGATGTTCGAGAACACGCTGGCCGGGGGCGCCATCCACCTCATGGACGACGAGGTGCGTGCGCTCAACCACTCCGTGGTGCTGCTCCTGGAGGATCTCCTCGCGCGCGGCCGGGACGCCGGCGTCTTCCGCAGCGGCGCGGATGCGCCCACCGCCCTGGACCTGCACCAGGTGATCAGCTCGATGGCCTTCTTCCGCGTCAGCAACCGGGCGACCTTCCGCGAGCTGTTCGGTCGCGACATGGTCGAGGGCGCCGAGCGCGACCATGTGCTGGAGCTGATCGAGACGACCGTGCTGCGCCTCGTGCTCGCCGATCCGGCCGCCTGAGGCCTCGGGACCTAGTGCTCACCCCGGAGGAAGCGCTGCTCGTCAGAATGAACTAACTACATGGTTCATTAACGAGGAGATGCCGTGACCATCACCGGTGGGATCCCGTCCGCGCCCAGCCTGGCCCGACCCCGCCGACCGGCCGTGGCTCCCGTCGCCGTGCCGATGCCGGTGTGCGACCCGCACCCCCGCACCCCCGCGCTCCTGTCCCCGCTGGCGGTACGCGGGATGACCCTGCGCAACCGCGTCGTCATGCCCCCCATGGGCACGAACTTCGCCCTGCCCGACGGCACGGTCTCCGACACCCAGATCGCCTACTACGCCCAGCGCGCCCGGGGCGGGACCGGGCTGATCATCGTCGAGAACATCTGCGTGAGCTTCCCCGCCGGGTCGAACGGCACCACGCAGCTGCGGATCGACCACGACCGCTACGTGCCGCGGCTGTGGGAGCTCACCGAACAGCTGCACCGGCACGGCGCCATGGTCGCCGTCCAGCTGAACCACGCCGGCGCCTCGGCGAACCCCGGACGCACCGGGGTCCCCGCCCAGTCCTCGGGCGAGCGCCCCTCCAAGCCCGGTGGCACCGCACCCGTCCCGATGACGGTCGAGCAGATCGCCCAGGTCGTCACCGACTTCGCGACGGCCGCCGCCCGGGCCAAGCGCGCCGGGTTCGACGCCGTCGAGATCCACGCCGGTCACTCGTACCTGCTGTGCCAGTTCCTGTCGCCGTACTACAACACCCGCACCGACGCCTACGGCGGCAGCCCGGCCAACCGCGCCCGCATCGTGCGCGAGGTGCTTGCCGCCGTCCGGGAACAGGTCGGACCGCGCTATCCGATCCTGGTCCGGATCAGCGCGGACGAGCTCGTGGCCGGCGGGAACGGACTCGAGGAGTCGGTCGAGGTCATGCGGCACATGGTCGAGGAGATCGACGTCATCGACGTGTCCGCGGCCCTGGCCTTCAACCTCCAGTACCAGATCGACTCGATGGACCTGCCCGACGGCTGGCGCGCCGAGATGGCCCGCCGGTTCCGCGACGAGTTCGGGCGCCCGACCATCACCAGCGGCAACATCCGCGACCCCAAGGTCGCCGAACGGATCATCGCGGGCGGGCAGGCGGACCTGGTGGCCATGGGCCGCGGGCTCATCGCCGAGCCCTGGTGGGTGCGCAAGGTCGCCGACGGCGCCGCCGACACGATCCTCAGCTGCATCTCCTGCAACATCGGCTGCGCCGACCACCGCATCCGGCTCGACCGGCCAATCCGCTGCACCATCAACCCCGACATCATCGGCCACGAGGAGTACCAGGAACGCCGGGTCACCCGGCCCACGAAGGTCGTCGTCGTCGGCGCCGGTGTCGGCGGCATGGAGGCCGCGTGCACCGCGGCCGAGGTCGGCTGCGACGTCGTCCTGCTCGAAGGCCGCGACGTGGTGGGCGGCGTGGTGGGCGATGCCGTGCACCTGCCGGCCAAGCGACGCATCGCCGGGTTCCTGCACCACCTGGCGCGCCGGGCCGCACGGGTCGGCGTCGACGTGCGCACCGGGAGCTGGGGCACACCGTCCGCGGTCGCGGCCCTGTCCCCCGACCTCGTGGTCAACGCCACCGGCTCGGCGCCGCTCGTGCCGCCCGTGCCCGGGCTGCGCGAGCGGATCGACCAGGACGGGACCGGCGTCTACTCCATCCTCGGCGCCACCAGCCATGCCGAGGACCTCGACCTGGAAGGGCGACAGGTCGTCGTCGTCGGCGCTGGCGCGGTCGGGCTCGACGTGGTCGAGCACGTGACGGCGCGCGGCGCGAAGGTCGTCCTGGTGGAGCGCCTGGGCACCGTCGGTGCCGACCTCGACCTGATCACCCGGATGCAGATGGTCGAGATGCTCGACAAGGAGAAGGTCGAGATCCGGACACTGACCTCACTGCTCGAGGTCAAGGACGGCGCCGTCGTGGTCGCCCGGCCCGACGGGAGCACGCTCGAGCTGGTGTTCGACGCGGCGTTCGTCTGCCTCGGCATGCGCGCCGTCGACGCGCCCTACCGTGAGCTCGCCGAGCACTTCGTCGGCACCGGGATCGAGGTGCTCAACATCGGCGACTCGGCCGCGGTCGGGCGGATCATCGACGCCACGGCCGGTGGGCGCGACGTGCTGCTGGCGCTCGAGCGTGCCGGGGTGCTGCCGTTCACCCACCCCGGGCGTTGCTGACCCGGGCCCCGGCCGGTGTCAGCGACCGGGGGCAGTGAGAGCCGTGGCCACCGCATCGGCCGCACCGTCGTCGTCGACGTCGTCGACCTCGATGACGACGGTCGCCACCTCGACGTAGAGCGGGTGACGGGCGTCGAACAGTGCACGCCAGCGAGACCGGGTCCCGACCAGCGCCGTCGTGCCCGCGTGCAGCCCTGCCCGGCGCGCGGCCGTCGTGGGCTGCAGGTCGAGCAGCACGACCGGCGCTCCCCCGCGCACCCAGTCCGCCAGGTCGGCCCGGACCTGCTCGTCCTCGACCGAGCCGCTGCTCAGCGCCACGATCCCCGCGCGTGCCCCCAACGCACTCGTGGTGGCCTCCCGTTCGGCGAGCCGCAGCTGGGCCTCGCCGTCCTCGACCAGGATGTCCGCCGCCGTCCGACCGGTCCGGGCCTCGATCAGGGCGTCGGTGTCGACCAGCGGAAGGCCCCAGCGCTCCGCCAGGATCGCTGCGACCTGAGCGGCACCGGAGCCGGGCGGCCCGACCAGCGCGATCGCGTCGGGGTGGCTCAACGGAGCAGCTCGGGTACGGCTGCCGCGTAGGCGGCCAGGTTGCGGCGCACCTCGGCGAGGCTGTCGCCACCCGACTTGTCGAGCACCGCCTGGGCCAGCACGAGGGCCACCATCGCCTCGGCGACCACGGCCGCCGGCGGCACGGCGCACACGTCCGACCGCTGGTGCTGGGCCTGCGCGGGCTCACCCGTCGCGACATCCACCGTGCGCAGCGCGCGTGGCACCGTCGAGATGGGCTTCATGGCGGCGCGCACCCGCAGCACCTCACCCGTCGACATGCCGCCCTCGATGCCGCCCGCGCGATTCGTGGCGCGCACCAGGTGACCGTCGACCCGGTCGATCTCGTCATGGGCGGCCGAACCGCGGCGGGTGGCCGTGGTGAACCCGTCGCCCACCTCGACGCCCTTGATCGCCTGGATGCCCATGAGCTCACCGGCCAGCCGGGCATCGAGGCGGCGGTCCGCCTGGACGTAGCTGCCCAGGCCCGAGGGCAGACCGTAGGCCAGCACCTCCACCACGCCGCCCAGGGTGTCGCCGTCCTTGCGGCACGCGTCGATCTCCGCGACCATCGCCGCGCTCGTCGCCTCGTGGAAGCAGCGCACCGGATCGGCGTCGAGCCGTGCCACGTCGTCGGGCACCGGCACCGGGGCACCGTCGGGCACGGCCACCGGCCCGATCGCCACGACGTGGGACACCAGGCGCACGCCGGCCGCCTGCTCCAGGAACCGGGCGGCCACCGTGCCCAAGGCGACCCGCATCGCGGTCTCGCGCGCGCTGGCCCGTTCCAGGACGGGACGGGCGTCCTCGAAGCCGTACTTGCGCATCCCCACCAGGTCGGCGTGCCCGGGGCGAGGCCGGGTCAGGGGGGCGTTGCGCGCCCGCGCGAGCTCCTCGACGTCCTGGACCGGGTCGGAGGCCATCACCTGGGACCACTTGGGCCACTCGGTGTTGCCCACCTCGACCGCGATCGGGCCACCCTGGGTCAGCCCGTGCCGGACCCCGCCGAGCAGGCGCACCTCGTCCTGCTCGAACGACATCCGGGCACCGCGGCCGTACCCCAGGCGGCGACGCGCCAGGGCCTCCTCGACATCGGCGGAGACGACGCCGACCCCGGCCGGCATCCCCTCGAGGATGCCCACCAGGGCCGGGCCGTGCGACTCACCCGCGGTCAACCAACGCAGCATGGGCCGATCCTTTCACGGCCCGGGGGCGGTCAGTTCGTCGGGCTCAGGGGGTTGGCGCCGGGCGCCATCGCGGGCAGCTGCGGGGCTGCGGTGGACGGTGCGTCGGGTGTGTTCGCCGCGGTCGGGTCGGCCAGCACGAAGATGCTTCCCGAGACCGTCAACGTCTGCAGCCCAGCGCTCTCGTCACCAGAGACCTGCGCGGTCTGCACGGAGTCGACCGAGACCAGCCGAGGCCCGGTGGACTGCAGGTCGGCCAGGAA
>JAHIJU010000034.1 GCA_018898235.1 Actinomycetota bacterium
CGCAAGGCGCGCCACGACTACGTCATCGAGGACGTGTTCGAGGCGGGCATCGTGCTCATGGGCACCGAGGTCAAGGCGCTGCGCGCGGGCCGGGCGAGCCTGGTGGACGGCTGGTGCGAGATCGAGGGCAACGAGGCCTGGTTGCACGGCATCCACATCCCCGAGTACGCCCAGGGCACCTGGACCAACCACGCGCCGCGACGCAAGCGCAAGCTGCTCCTGCACCGCGACGAGATCGACCGGCTGGCCTCGAAGATCCACGACAAGGGGCAGACGATCGTCCCGTTGTCGCTGTACTTCCTGGACGGGCGGGCCAAGGTCGAGATCGCGCTGGCCCGCGGCAAGAAGGACTGGGACAAGCGTCAGGCGCTGCGTGAGCGGCAGGACAACCTGGAGTCCCAGCGCGCGATGCGGGAGCGGCGGGACCGGTAGGGCTCGCGCGTCCCGGACCCCCGTCGGACACTGACCCGATGGACCTGCCGGTGATGCCGCCGATCGACCCGATGCTGGCGAAGGTGGCCTCGGCCATCCCGCCGGGTCTGCTGTACGAGCCGAAGTGGGACGGGTTCCGCGCCCTGGTGTTCCGCGACGGTGACGAGGTGGAGATCGGCTCGCGCAACACCAAGCCGTTGCAGCGGTACTTCCCCGAGGTGGTCGAGGCCGTGCGGGCGGCGCTGCCGGCCCGGTGCGTGGTCGACGGCGAGATCGTCGTGCCTTCGCGGGTGCACAGCGGCCTCGACTTCGAGGCGCTGCTCGCGCGGGTGCACCCGGCGGCCTCCCGCGTGCGGGCGCTGGCGGAGCAGACGCCGGCGATGCTCGTGGTGTTCGACCTGCTCGCGCTGGGGGACGAGGACCTGCGCGCCGCGCCGTTCGCGCAGCGGCGGGCACGGCTGGTCGAGGCGGTGCGGCCCGGCGCCGGGGTGCGGGTCACACCGCAGACCAGCGACCTGGTGGAGGCCGGGCGCTGGTTCGACCAGTTCGAGGGCGCCGGTCTGGACGGCGTGGTGGCCAAGGACCCGTCGTCGCCGTACCTGCCGGGCAAGCGGGTGATGACGAAGGTCAAGCACGAGCGCACGGCCGACTGCGTGGTGGCCGGCTACCGGCCGCACACCTCGGGGCCTGATGCCGTGGGCTCCTTGCTGCTCGGGCTGTACACCGACGACGGCGTGCTGGCCTCCGTCGGCGTGGTGGGGGCGTTCACGATGGCCCGACGCCGCGAGCTGGCGGTCGAGCTGGCGCCGCTGGTCACCGAGCTGCCCGAGCACCCGTGGGGCGGGGCGGCGCAGGGTCGCACGCCGCGCGAGGCCGAGCGGAGCCGGTGGGCGGCCGGCCGCGACCTGTCGTTCGTCCCGCTGCGTCCCGAGCGAGTGGTCGAGGTGGCGTACGACCACCTGGAGGGTGACCGGTTCCGGCACACGACGCAGTTCCGCCGCTGGCGTCCCGACCGGGACCCCGACTCGTGCACCTACTCCCAGCTGACCGAACCTGTGGGCTACGACCTGGCGGACGTGCTCGACGGCCGGTGAGGACGCGGTCGTCGGACGATGGTCAGCGCCTCGTCGATGGTGGCGTCGAAGAAGGCCTCGGCGTCCCGGGGGACCTGAGGCCCGTACTGGCTGAAGAGCTCGGCCGTGATCGTCCCGAGCACGAGGTTCCAGGCGGTGATGCCGCGTCGCAGGGCCCCGGCGTCGAGCCCGGTCTGGGCCGGCAGGTCGGTCGGGCCCTGGCCGAGGGCCGCGCGGTCCTGGGCGGTCTCGAGGTCGGGGTCGGCGTACGGGGCCAGGACCTGGATCAGCCGGTTCGTGACCCGCGTCCCGGCGGGGGTGGTGCGTTCGGGTGGGGCGTCATAGTTCGGCACGGGTGAGCCGTAGATCAGGGCGTACTCGTGGGGGTGCGCGATCGCCCAGCGGCGGGTGGCCAGTGCGATCGCCCGGAACGAGGGCCCCGGCCCGTCGAAGTCCGGGAGCTGGGCCAGGGCGTCGTCGACCGCGTCGGCCAGGGAGTCGTAGGCGGTGACGATGAGCCGGGTGAGCAGCTCGTCGCGACTGTCGACGTAGCGGTAGACGGCCGAGGATGCCATGCCGAGGTCGCGGGCGACGGCCCGCAGGGACAACGCGGCGGCACCGTAGCGGCCGAGGTGCTCGCGCCCGATCCGCAGGATCTCGGACTCGATCGCGCTCCGGTTGCGGGCGCGGATCCCCTGGGCAGCCTCCATGGGAGCAAGCGTCGCACAGAAGTGAGCGGTGAGCGCGAATGTGAGCACTGCTCTTGATATTGGGACGGACCCGTGGTGCGATGGGCCCGAAGGCGAGCACTGCTCGCAACGCTTCGAGAGGGACTCGACATGGGTACGCACGTCGTCGTCGGCGCCGGGGGCATCGGCCGGGCCACTGCACGCCACCTGGTCGCACGCGGCCATGAGGTCCTCCTGGCGTCCCGGTCAGGGACCGACCCGCGGATCGAAGGGGTGCGGTCCGCCACCGTCGACGCCGTCGACCCGCAGGCGCTGGCCGCACTGCTGCGCGGCGCCGACACCCTGGTCAACGCGGTGAACCCGACCCGCTACGACCGGTGGGAGCGCGACTGGCCACCGGTTGCCGCCAGCATGCTCACGGCCGCGGAACGGACGGGTGCCGGCCTGGTGACCGTCTCGAACCTCTACGGGTACGGGCCGGTCGACGGTCCGATGACCGAGGACACGCCCATGCGCCCGAACGGCACGAAGGGGCGGGTCCGGGCGCAGATGTGGGCCGACGCGCTCGCGGCGCACCGGGCCGGCCGGGTGCGGGTCACCGAGCTGCGCGCCAGCGACTACTTCGGCCCCGGCAGCAGTCCCAGGACCAGCGTGCTCAACTCGATGGTCATCGCCCGGGCCGCCCTCGGGCGCTCGGTGTGGCTGATCAGCGGCGGACCGGATGTGCCGCACTCGTGGACCTATCTGGACGACATCGGTGCGCTGGCTGCGGCGCTGGCCACCGATGACCGTTCGTGGGGCCGCGCCTGGCACGTGCCCACTGCCGACCCGCGCACCTGCCGGGAGGTGGCGGCCGAGGTCGCGCGGCTGGTCGGACGCTCGGCCCCCGCGGTCCGGGAGCTGCCGGCCCCGGTCCGGGCCCTGGCCCGGGTCTCCGCCACCGTGCGGGAGCTGGACGAGACGCGGTACCAGTTCGACCGGCCGTTCGTGCTCGACTCGGACCTGACCCGACGGACCTTCGCGCTGCAGCCGTCCCCCTGGGGGCAGGCGTTGACCGAGACGGTGGCGTGGCTCGGTCGGGGCGTGGCGCCGGCCGCGTCCTGAGGGGCTCGGCCGCACCGACCCGGCTGCGACGGACCGCTCGTGGCCGATCCGGCGGACCGACCTAGGCTGTGCCGGTGCCCTTCCGTCTCGCGCTGCTGGGCGATCCGCGCTGGGACGGCCTGCCGTTCGCGGGGGAGCGACCGGTGGCGCTCCTGTCCGCGCTCGCCGGCGCGTGGCCGGATGCGGTGCCCGACGACGTCCTGGTCGACACCCTCTGGCCGGCGCAGACGCCCCAGCACCCCGCCAAGGCTCTGCAGCTCGTGGTGTCCCGGGTGCGGGCCGCCACCGCCGCGACGGTGGTGCTGCGTGCGCCGCGCGGGTACCGGCTCGGGCTCGACGCCGAGGACGTGGACGTGCTCGCGCTGCACCAGGCCGCCGCGCGGGCCGTCCGCCTGCTCGACTCCGGTGACGCCCCGGCCGCCGCGGCGCAGGCGCAGGCCGCCCTCGAGCTCACCGTCCCGGAGGCGGCGACGGGCGCCTCGACCGATGCGCTGCTCGGGGCCGCCGGACGGGACCGGGATGTCGCGACCGCGGTGGCCGGACGGGCGCTGAGCCGATGCGGCGACCACGTCGCCGCCCTCGACCTGCTGCTGCGCGCCCATGAGCTGCGGCCCGACGACGAGGGGCTGCTGGCCGACCTGCTGCGTTCGGAGGCCGTCGTCGTCGGGGCTCCCGCCGCACTCGACCGCTACGCGACGCACCGGGCTGCACTCGCCGAACGGCTCGGTGCGGACCCGGGCCCGGCGCTGGTCCAGGTGTACAGCGAGCTGCTCGCGGCCGATCGTCCGCAGCGCACCGGTCTGCGGTTCGCGTCCGGCCCGCTGGTGGGGCGGCAGGACGACGTCCGCGCGGTGCGGTCGCTGCTCGCGGACCACCGGGTGGTCTCGGTGGTGGGCCCGGGCGGCCTGGGCAAGACGACTCTGGCACAGGTGGTCGCGGCCACGGCCGAGCAACCCGTCGTGCACGTCGTCGAGCTGGTGGCCGTCACGTCCTCGGACGAGGTGCTGGCCGAGGTCGCGACGACGCTCGGGGTCGAGGTCCCGGCGGCCGGGCGACGCCTGCTCACCCCGGCCTTCCGGTCCGATGTGCGGGCCGCCGCGGCCGCCCGGCTGGCGGGTGCGCCGACGCTGCTCGTGCTCGACAACTGCGAGCACGTCCTCGACGGCGTCGCCGCCCTCGTGGCGTTCCTTGTCGCGTCGAGCCCCCGGCTGCGCGTGCTGACCACCTCGCGTGCACCGCTCGCGATCGCCGCCGAACGGGTGTTCCTGCTCGGCAGCCTCGACCTCGAGCAGTCGGCGCAGCTGTTCCGGGAACGGGCCGTGGCAGCCCGTCCCGGGGTGGTGCTCGACGACGACGGGGTCGCCGCCGTCGTCGCCCGGCTGGACGGACTCCCGCTCGCGATCGAGCTGGCAGCGGCCCGGGTCCGGGCGATGTCGGTGGCGCAGGTTGCCGAGCGCCTCGCCGACCGGTTCGCGCTGCTGCAGGCCGGGCGCGGCACCCCGGACCGGCACCGCACCCTGCTCGCGGTGATCGAGTGGTCCTGGAACCTGCTCGACGACGAGTCGCGGCACGCCCTGGCGGTGCTCGCGACCTTCCAGGACGGCTTCACCCTCGACGCCGCCGAGGCGATGCTCGGACCGTCGGCGCTGTCCGCGGTGTTCGCCCTGGTCGAGCAGTCGCTGCTCGCGGTGGTCGAGGCCGGTGCGGACGTGCGCTACCGGGCGCTGGAGACCATCCGCGAGTTCGGTCTGCGCCAGCTCGACGAGTCGGGTGGGCGGGAGCAGGCGCTCGCCGCCCACCGGCGCTGGGCGGTGGCAGTGGCCGGGCGGTACGGCCCCGACCTGGCCTCACCACGGATGCTGGCCGCGATGGCGGCGCTCGCAGTGGAGGATGCCAACCTCACCGACGCGTTGCGCCGGGCGGTCGGCGACGGCGACGTCGCGGCGGCGGTCCGCCTCGCCCGGGTGCTCGGCACCATGTGGCGGGTGGCCGAGCAGGACTCCCGGCTGGCGCTGCTCGGTGCCGTTGCGCCGCTCGTGGTCGGTGCGCAGCTTCCGGCCGACCTGATCGACGCGGCACGGGAGGTCCTGTGCCATGCGCTGCTCGCGTCGTTCATGCGACGCGGCGAGCCGGCGGGCGACGTGCTGGGCCGGCTGGCCGAGCTCGGCCCCGGTCCGGACCCGCGCATCGCCGCCCAGGTCACGGTCCTGTCGGCCGCTGCGCTGGGGACCGGCGCGGAGGCGATCGAGGTGTGCAGGCGGCTGATCGCCCACGGAGACCGCCAGGTGGCCCTCATGTCCGGGGTGTGGCTCAGTGCATTGCTGGAGAACGAGGGCGACGTGGCCGGCGGTGCCCTGGCCGCGACCGCCGCGCGGGCGCTGTGCCGGGCGGAGGACGGGCCCGCCGACGCGATGGGGCTCGACTCCCAGCTCGCGATGTACGCATTCAACCTGGGCGACCTGGCCACGGCCGAGGAGGCCGCCCGCCGTGCGATCGAGCCGTACGAGGCGATCGGTGCCGTCGAGCGGGTGCTGGACCTGCGGGCGCTGCTGGCCCTCGTCGCGCTGCGACGGGGCGACCTGTCGCCTGCCCGGGACGTTCTCGACCGCGTCCGGGAGTACCGCGGGCGCGACGCCCACCTCCGGTCGTGGGTGATGGAGGTGCTGCAGAGCGAGCTGGAGCTGGCCGCGGGGGACCGGGCGGCCTCGGCGCGGACGATCATCGAGGTCGCCACCCGCCTGCTCGCGCAGGGTCCGGACGACGACGACGGGTTCAACCCGTGGGCGCTGTCGGCCGTGGCCTACGTGGTCAACGCGCTGGCGGTCCTGGGGCTCCCGCAGGCGAGCGCACCGCCCGGCCTGGACCGGGACACCGCGCTGGCCCGGGCCCGTGCCTACCTCGCCTCGGTGGAGCACATCGACTACCCGGTCTGCGGTTCGCTGCTGCATGCGATCGCCGTGCACGACGTGCTCGTCCCCGGGGCCTCGACCCCGCCCGACGTCGCGGCCCGGCTGCTGGCGATCGCGCAGGCGTGGGGCGTCCGGAACTGGTGGTGGGTGATGGACGGCACCGCTGCGCAGGAGGTGCTCATGCGCACCGAACCGGGAATGGTCGAGAGGTTCCGCGCGCAGTACGCCGGCCGGTTCGGGGAACAGCTGCGCGAGGAGGCGTCGGACCTCCTCGCGCAGCTGTGAGGCCGGCTACCGGCGGCGGGCGAACCGGTGCACGGTCAGCGGTGCGAACACCGCGACCACGGCCGCGCAGCCGAGGACCGCGATGGCGACCTGGCTGGTCACCGTGCCGGTGTTCGCCAGGTCGCGGACCGCGGTGACCACGTGGGACACCGGGTTGAACCGGACGAACGCCTGCAACCACCCCGGCAGCGTGTCCACCGGGACGAAGGCGTTCGAGAGGAACGTCAGCGGGAACATGATCATCATCGAGATGCCCTGCACCCCGCGGGCCGAGGACGCGATCGTGCCCACCCAGGCGAACACCCAGGACATCGACCAGCCCGCGGCGATGACGAGCAGGATGCTCGCCGCGACGCCGCCGACACCGCCGGCGGGCCGGTAGCCCATCGCGATGCCGGTGGTGAAGGTGAGGACCGAGGCGACGAGGTACCGCACGAGGTCGGCGACCATCGGGCCGGTGACCGTCGCCCAGCGGGCGATCGGGAGCGATGTGAACCGGTCCATCACGCCCTTGTCCATGTCCTCACGCAGCTGCACGCCGGTGGCCATGCACGCGGTGAGTGCCGTCTGGGCGAGGATGCCGGGGATGAGCAGCGGCAGGTAGGCCGCGACGTCCCCGGCGATGGCACCGCCGAAGATGTAGGCGAACATCGCGGTGAACAGCAGGGGCTGGACCACGACGTCGAACAGCTGCTCCGGGGCGCGGCGCATGGTGATGAGTCCGCGCCAGGCCATGGCACCGGTCTGGCGAAGGCCGTCGGTCAGTGACGCGTGCGTCCGGGTGCCGGCCACCGGATCGTTGCGGACCAGGGGCGCCGGTGCGGTCAGGGTGGCGGTCATCGGATCTCCTCGCGGGTGGCGGGCTCGTCGTCCCGGCCGGTGAGGGCGAGGAACACCTCGTCCAGGGTGGGTTGGGTGACCTGCAGCGCGGTCACCTCGATGGCGGCCTGGCGCAGCGCGACGAGCACATCGCCGACCAGCCCGGGGTCGGACACCGGGACGTTGAGCCGGCGGCCCTCGGGGGAGCGGAACGGCGTGGTGCCGAGCACCCGGCCGGCGATCTGCGCGGCCCTGCCCTCGGTGTCCATCTCGGCCAGGTCGAGGATCAGCGTGGAGCTGCCGACCTGGGCCTTGAGCTGGTCGGGGGTGCCCTCGGCGACCTTGCGGCCGTGGTCGATGACGGCGATCCGGTCGGCCAGCTGGTCGGCCTCGTCCAGGTACTGGGTGGTGAGCAGGATGGTCGCCCCTTCGGCGACCAGGGTGCGGATGGTGTCCCACATCTGTCCGCGGGTGCGCGGGTCCAGGCCGGTGGTCGGTTCGTCGAGGAAGATGAGCGGTGGTCGGCTGATGAGGCTGGCGGCCAGGTCGAGCCGTCGGCGCATGCCGCCGGAGAACTGGCGCAACGGCCGGCCCGCGGCATCCTCGAGCCCGAACCGGCCGAGCAGCTCGGTGGCGGTGGCGCGTGCGTCGTGGCGGCTCAGCCCCTGCAGGCGGCCGAACAGCCGCAGGTTCTCGGTGGCGGTGAGGTTCTCGTCGACCGAGGCGTACTGGCCGGTGACGCCGATGAGCTGGCGCACCACGTGCGGCGACTCGGCGACGTCGACGCCGAAGATCTGCGCCCGACCGCTGTCGATCGACAGCAGCGTGGCGAGCATGCGCAACGTCGTGGTCTTGCCTGCGCCGTTGGGCCCGAGGACGCCGACGATCTCGCCGGCGGTGACCTCGAGGTTCACGTGGTCGACGGCACGCGTGGCGCCGAAGTTCTTGACGAGGTCCTGGACCAGGACGGCAGGTGCCGTTCCGGTGGACCTGGTCGGGGGATCGTGCAGCAGTGTGGTCATGGGGCAAGCCTCGGTTCGTGTGGTGTCACGCCACCCTCATGGCGGTGTCGTGGTGGGTGCGGCGCCCCCGGAGGGCGCCCATGGCGGGACAGGGGGTGGTCGGGTTCAGCCGCGCTTGCGCAGCGCGGACCCAGCGCCGACCACGGCGGCCAGGCACCAGACGCCCAGCACGATCCAGGAGCGGCCCGGCACGGTGAAGTCGTGCGGGGCGAGCCCGGCCCGGATCACCTGGGCCATGGGTTCGAGCGGCAGCCAGGCGTGCAGGTTCTGGGCCCAGTCGGGCATCCGGTCGGCCGGGAAGCTGATCGGGGTGAACAGCAGCACGACGAACACGAGCACCTGGGACATGAGCTGGGCGACGGTGGGCGCGAGCATCGAGGCCATGGCGTAGCCGACGGCGGCCGAGGTCAGGGACACGATGAGCGCGGCGGGCACCAGCCACCAGGTCGGCGCGAGGTCGGCGTCGAACCGGATCGCCCCGGCGATGATGCCGAGCACCAGCCCCGGCAGCGCGATGAGCGTCCAGACGGTCAGATCGGCCACCAGGAAGAGGCCGCGCGGCACGGGCAGTGTGCGCAGCCAGTCGAGCGAGCCCTCGGTGCGGGACTGGCTCACGGCCTGCGGGGTCATCACGAGACCGACGGTGATGAGGGCGACCGTCGGGGCGCCGGTGGCCAGGTAGAGCCCGGCGAGGTGGTCGGGGTGCCCGACGAGCAACCCGTACCCGGCGATGGTGGCGACCGACAGCAGGATCTGGACCAGGACCAGCAGGGGCAGCGACTGCGCGCTGCGGCGCAGCTGCCACTGGATGAGGAGCCCGGTCTGGGCCCAGGAGTCCGCGAGGCGCACGGCGAGCGGACGCTGGGCGGTGGCGACGGGGGCAAGGGTGGCGGTGCTCATGCTGCGTGCTCCTCGGTGGTGGCGACGAGGTCGACGTAGACGTCCTCGAGGGAGGTCGGGGCCAGTGCGTAGCGCTCGATGCGGCCGGCGCTCTGCTCGTCACCGGCCCACTGGACGGCCGCGGCGGCCTGGGCAGCGGGGACCGTGGTCGTGGCGCGCAGATGTCCCCGGTCGACGACGGTCGAGCCCTCGGGCCAGTGCGGCTGGCGGCCGGGGATCAGGTCGACCTCGAGCGACAGGTGACCGGAGCGGGCCGCGGTGAGCTCGGCCGGGGTGCCGGCCGCGAGCACCGTGCCCTGGTCCAGCACCGCGAGGTGGTCGACCACCCGTTCGGCCTCGCGGACGTTGTGGGTGACGAGGAGCACGGCGGCACCGTCGTCGGCCAGCGCGCGGATCTGGCTCCACAGCAGCCGCCGACGCACCGGGTCGACGTCGTTGGTCGGTTCGTCGAGCACGACGAGCCGACCGGGGACGACGGCCGTCATGGCGAAGGCGGTGAGCCGGGCGATGCCCCCGGACACCTTCTCGGCGGGGGTGTTGGCCCACGGCCCCAGGTCGAGCGCGGCGATGAGGTGCTCGGTGCGGGCCCTCACGTCGGCCGTGCGCCCCCCGCGGATGCGGCCGACCAGCTCGACGGCCCGTCGCGGGGTCAGGCCGGTGATCGGCACGTTGGCCTGCGCCTGGACGCTGGCGAGCCGCCGTGCCGCATCGGGGTCGGCGACCGCGTCCACGCCGGCCAGGGTGATGGTTCCCGAGTCCGGGCGCAGCAGCCCGACGACCTGGTTGACCAGCGTGGACTTGCCGGCCCCGTTGTGGCCGAGCAGCCCGACCACCTGGCCCGCGTCGACGTCCAGGTCGACACCCGCGTTCGCCTGGACCGCGGACGGGCCGCGTCCGAACCGCTTGTGCAGGTCCCGGACCCGCAGCACCTCGTCCATCGTTCTCCCTCATCGTGCCGACCGGAACATACCGGAGTGGTCGACACCGGAACGTACTCACATACCGACCGGTACGCAAGACGCCATACCGATCGGCATGTACGCTTGGCCGATGGCACGCAAGGACGACGACGACGATCTCGGTGTGGCTGCACGGGCGCTGGCCGATGCGGTGACCACGCTCAGCAAGGCGCTCGGCCAGGGCCTCACCGAAGCGAGTCAGGAGGTGGGCACGCAGCTCGCCTCATCGCTGCGCGAGGTCTCCCGGGAGCTTGCCGATGCCTCCGTGGAGGTCGGTCGCCGGGCGGGGGAGCAGCGTCGCCGCGCCAAGGCGGACCGCACCCGCGCCGCCCTGCTCGACGCCGCCCGCACGGTGTTCGCCCGGCAGGGCTACGAGGGCGCCAGCGTCGGAGACGTGGCGTCCGAGGCCGGCTTCACCAAGGGCGCGGTCTACGCCAACTTCGGCGGCAAGGAAGAGCTGCTGATGGAGATCGTCCGCGAGCTCGGCCAGGACGAGGTCGCCTGGTACGCCGAACGCGACGGACAGGATCTCGCCTCGGCACTGCACTGCGCCCACGACGACCCGGAGCTGCTGGTCCGCACCCTGCTGTCGCTGGAGATCTTCACCTACGCCGTCCGGCACGCCGACTCCCGCAAGGTCCTCGCGCCGATCATCGGCACGAGCCTGACCAACGCGGCGCGCCTGCTCCACCCTGGCGACGATGAGCCGACCCAGGACGAGCGGGACACCGCGATCGGGCTGCTCGCGGTGCACACCTACGTCTCGGTGCTGGAACCGCTCCTCGGCGATGAGCTCGTCGGTGTCGCCGACCGGCTCACGGCCCGGCTCCTCCCGCCTGCGTAGGGCCGGCGGGCGCCGCCCACAGGCAACCCTCATGACTTCTGCAGCACTCCTCCGGTTTGGTGGAGTGACATGGGTCCTGTCGACGCCACCAGGGCTCGACGAGGGAGGTAGGTGCCATGTCGGAGCAGCAGCCGTTCGATCGCGAGCCGGTCGCGCCCACCGAGCCCCTCGCCGTGGTCGATCCGACGGAGCCCATGCCGTCGGTCGACCCGATGGTGCGCATACCGCCGGTTGCCACGACGGAGGCAACTGAGCAGGTGGCCCCGCAGGCCCTGGTGGCGCCGATCCACACCGTCCCTGCTGCTACGCACGCGGCGGGGTCGACGACGGCGACGGGGGCCGGAGCGCCCACCGTGCCGTCCATGCAGGTGACCACGCCTGAGGGGGCGTGGTCACCGGCACTCGAGGCGCAGCCCACGCAGCAGCTGCCGGGCGGGCAGCAGGCGGCGTGGGCTGCGCCGGGAGTCCATCCGGCGTCCGCGCCCTTCCACCCTCAGAGCGGGCAGCAGCCGCCGAACGTCGCCGTCGACCCGAGGCGGCGCCGGGTGCGGCGGCCGGTGGTCGGCGGCGTCGCGGCTGCGGTGCTCGGGTTGGCGCTCATCGGTGGCGGGATCGCCGTGAGCGGTGCGACCGACACCCGGACCACCACCACGAGCGACACGTCGTTGTCTGAGGGCCAGCAAGGGA
>JAHIJU010000035.1 GCA_018898235.1 Actinomycetota bacterium
GGCCGACCAGCCCATCGACACGTGGTCCTCCTGCATGGCGGACGACGGGATGGAGTCGACGCTCGCCGGGACCGCGAGCCGCTTGAGCTCGGAGACCATGGCCGCGGCCGTGTACTGGGCGATCATCAGCCCGGAGTCGACGCCCGGGTCGTCGGCCAGGAACGGTGGCAGCCCGTGGTTGCGGGCCGGGTCGCCGAACCGGTCGGTGCGCCGTTCGGAGATGCTCGCCACATCGGCCGCCGCGATCGCCAGGAAGTCGAGCACGTAGGCGACCGGGGCGCCGTGGAAGTTCCCGTTGGACTCGACCCGGCCGTCGGGGGTGACGACGGGGTTGTCGACGGCCGAGGCCAGCTCCCGGCCGGCCACCGTACGGGCGTGCTCGACGGTGTCCCGGGCGGCCCCGTGCACCTGCGGGGAGCAGCGCAGCGAGTACGCGTCCTGCACCCGGGTGCACTCGGGTCCGCGGTGGCTGGCCATGATGCCCGACCCGGCCAGCAGACCCACCAGGTTGGCGGCCGAGGCGGCCTGGCCGGGGTGCGGGCGCAGCGCCTGCAGATCGGCCGCGAACACGGCGTCGGTGCCCAGCAGCGCCTCGACGCTCATGGCGGCGGCGATGTCGGCCGTGCGCAGCAGCAGATCGAGGTCGTGCAGGGCGAGCACGAGCTGGCCGAGCATGCCGTCGGTCCCGTTGATGAGGGCGAGCCCCTCCTTCTCGACGAGCTCGACCGGGGCCAGCCCAGCGGCGTCGAGCGCCTGCGCGGCGGGCTGCAGCACCCCGTCGCGGTCGCGCACCTCGCCCTCGCCCATGAGCGCCAGGGCGCAGTGCGCGAGCGGCGCCAGGTCGCCCGAGCAGCCGAGCGAGCCGTACTCGCGGACCACCGGGGTGATGCCGGCATCGAGCATCGCCGCGTAGGCCTGGGCGGTGGCCGGCCGGACCCCGGTGCGCCCGGTGGCCAGGGTGGAGATCCGCAGCAGCATGAGCGCGCGCACCACCTCGCGCTCGACCTCCGAGCCGGCGCCGGCGGCGTGCGAGCGCACCAGGCTGCGCTGGAGCTGGGCGCGACGGGCGACCGGGATGTGCCGGGTCGCCAGGGCACCGAAGCCGGTCGAGACGCCGTAGTGCGGCACCGGGTCGACGGTGAGCTTCTCGATGACGGCGCGGCCGGCCGCGAGGGCCGCGAGCGCCTCGTCGCCGAGCCGCACCCGTGCATCGTGCCGGGCGACGGCGACCACGTCGTCCGGGGCGACCGGGCCGGTGCCGAGGACGACGGTCCGGGTCGAGGTGGCGTTGGTCATGCCTCGATCGAACGCCGCGTCGGGGCGTGGGGCCATGCCCCCGCCGCGAGTACTGTCTGGTATTCCAGACATGTCATCGGGACGACACCTGGAGCCCGCGCAACGACGAGGTGCCACCCGCCACGACCCCGGCACCGGAGGTGCACCGTGTCCGACGTCCCCGCGGCCGATGCGACCGCGCGCCTGCTCCGCCACCTGGCCCGCACCGGACCGCTGCCCGCCGCCGCGCTCGCGACGGCGCTCGAGCTGCCGCGCTCGACGACGTACCACCTGCTCACCGTCCTGGCCCAGCACGGATTCGTCGTGCACCTGCGGGAGGAACGCCGCTACGGCCTGGGGGTCAGCGCGTTCGAGCTCGGATCGGCGTACACCCGGCAGGCCCCGCTCGCCCGGGCGGCCCGGCCCGTGCTGGCGCGACTGGTCGACCAGGTCGGGCAGAGCGCGCACCTGGCGGTGCTGCACGGGCGCGAGGTGCTGTACGTCCTGGAGGAACGCGCACCGCGACGCCCGCCCCTGGTCACCGACGTCGGTGTGCGGCTGCCCGCCCACCTCACGGCGAGCGGACGGGCGATCCTGGCCCGGCTGCCGGCCGCCCAGATCCGCGCACTGTTCCCCGGCCGTGACGTGTTCGTCGACCGCACCGGCGCCGGACCGCGCACCCCCGGCGAGCTGCGCGCCCTCCTGCAGCACGTCCGCGCCACCGGGTGGGCGACGGAGGACGGTGACATCACGGCCGGGTTCGCCTCGGTGGCCAGCGCGGTCACCGACCACACCGGGCACCCGATCGCCGGGCTCGCGGTGACGTTCGCCCGGGGCGACGTCCCGGAGGCTCGCTGGAGGGCACTGGCCGAGGCCTGCGCGCGGGCCGCCGCCGAGCTCACCCGGCGGGTCGGTGGAACCGACTGAGGGGGTCGATGTGCCCGCGGGCCGCAGCACGCACGCGGGCGCCGGGCGTGAAGTCGTGGGCGCGGAGCCACCCCGGGAGCTGGTCACCGGGCATCGGCCGGGCGATGTGGTAGCCCTGCGCCAGGTCACAGCCCAGCTCGGCCAGCAGCGACAACGTCGCCTCGTCCTCGACCCCCTCGGCCACCACGACCAGGCCGAGCCCGTGCGCGAGCGCCACCGCCGCCGACACCAGGGCGACCGCGCGTTCGTCGGCGGTCATCGGCATCACGAAGGACCGGTCGATCTTCAGCTCGTCGATCGGCAGGTCACGCAGGTACGCGAGCGAGGAGTACCCCGTGCCGAAGTCGTCGATCGCGATCCGCACGCCGCCGTCCTGCAGCTCGGCCAGGATGGCGCACGCCTGCGTCCGGTCGGCCATGAGCAGGTCCTCGGTGATCTCCAGGAGCAGCCGGTCGGGCCGCAGCCCTCGGGCCCCGAGCATCGACTGCACCCGCTGGGGCATCTGCACGTCGATCAGCGAGCTCGCCGACAGGTTGACCGCCACCGTGAGCTCCACCCCGTCGTGGTGCCAGCTCACCACCTGGTCGAGCGCCTGGGCGAGGACGGTCTCGGTGAGCTGGCTCATCAGACCGGCATCCTCGACCAGCTCCAGGAACGCGGCCGGGGGCTTCAACCCGTCCACCGGGTGCTGCCAGCGGACGAGGGCCTCGACCCCGTCGACCAGGCCGGTGCACAGGTCGAGCTTCGGCTGGTAGTGCAGGACGAACTCGCCCCTGGCAAGCGCGGCGCGCACCTCCTGGACCCGGCCCAGCCGCTCGGTCCCGGCGGCATCGACCTCAGGGGCGAACACGTGCACCAGGGCGGAGGTGTCCTTGGCCCGGTACATGGCGATGTCGGCCCGGCGCAGCAGGCTCGGCAGGTCGTCGCCGTGGTCCGGGAACAGTGAGATACCGATGCTCATCGTCACATCGACGGCCGTCCCGTTCAGGTCGAACGGCTCGCCCAGCGCCGCCCGCACCCGGTGCGCGAGGTCGACGGCCGGCCCCGCGCCGTCCGCCGACATCATGATGGCGAACTCGTCCCCGCCGAGCCGGGCGAGCATCGCCCCGTCCGGCAGGGACTCGCGCAGCCGGGCGCCGACCTCGATCAGCAGCCGGTCGCCCATGTGGTGGCCGAGGCTGTCGTTGACCTCCTTGAACCGGTCGAGGTCCATGAGCAGCAGCGCGCAGCGGGCCACGTCCTGGCCCAGCCGTCGTTGCGCATACGCGTACAGCGCCCGCCGGTTCGGCAGATCGGTCAGGTCGTCGGTGTGCACCAGCCGCAACAGCACGGCGCTGCGCCGCAGGTGCCGGAAGGCCAGCTGGGCACGCACCCCGAACGCCACGATCGTCAGTCCCGCGAGCACCAGGGTGGCGGTCGACAGGTGGATCCGCGTCCCCGCGACCAGCACGGCGAGCCCGGCCACGGTCGCGCTCGCCGCCGTCGAGGACGCGACGGCCTCCGAGTACTCGGGCCGCTCCCGCAGCGCCGGCGCGGGCCGCGCGCCGACCGGGGCGGTCGGGAGGCGCACCACCCACATCGTCACGAACGCCAGGCCGAGGAGCCAGCCGAGCTCGATGGCCGTCCCGGCCAGGCTGTCCAGGTCCAGCTGCCCGAGCGCGAACGTCACGTCGCTCGCGACGAGAGCAAGCAGACCGGCGACCAACCACCCCCAGCCGGCCACCACGCGCACCCCGAGCGCCACCACCACGGCGAGCAGCACGGTCGCGAGCAGCAGCTCCATCACCGGGTACAGCAGCGCCATCACGATGCCGATCGGGAGCGAGCTGTCCACGGCACGGTGGAGCACCGGACCGAGCGGGACGGACAGCACGGCCAGGACGGCGAGCAGGCTGTTCGTGAGGTCGATGCGCGCCGTGGACCGCAGCTCGCCGAGGTGATCGTGCAGGTGCACGACGAGCGCACCGAGGAGCAGCAGGTCGAACAGCACGAAGCCGAGGTCCCCGGGCGAGGGAACCGGGAGGCTGCCGGTGAGCATCACCTCGGCCGCGTTCCAGATCGTCCCGGCGGCGAAGGCCGCGACGGCGGCCGCCCCCAGGCGGGGGGCGGTCAGCCCGCGCGGGCCGCCCGCCACCACCGACGCGCCGGCCACGGCGGGCAGGATCACCGCCAGCAGGGTGGCCGCGGCCCCGACCGCCAGCACCCGCGGCAGGGCACCGGTGACCATGAGGACCCAGTAGAGCGCCGCGCAGACGGCGCCCGCCCAGGTGGCAACCACCGGCCAGGTCCTGCGGGCCCGTCGGTCGGCGGTGCCGGTCACCTCCACCCGCCCACCGCCTGCCTGTCGTGACGTGGTTCCCAGCTGGACCCGGTCGAGGGTGCGGCCGACGCCGCAGCACCGCCCACCGTCGATGCCTCATCGCAACAACGGTGGACTCACGGGCACACACGTCGACGACCGACCCATCGGACCCGTTCGCCGCGACCAACCCATCGGCGATGAGCCGCCTGCGGTGAGCGGACCGAGGGTTCGACCGTACGACCGGGCGTGTCGCACGGCTCGACGACCGGAGTTTGCCCTGGTGCGGCCCTCGACGGCGCCCGAGGCACCGGCGCACCTGGGTCGGCGGCCGGGTGGCGGCACCCGGGGCGCCTCGTGGGTTGCGGGCCCCGCACGATCACCCCCGCCGCCCGAGCTGACGCGCCCCCACCCCCGCCGTGAAGTCATGGCTCGCCAGCCAACCGGCCACCTCGCCGCCGGGCATCGGCCGGGCGATGAAGTAGCCCTGCACCTGGTCACACCCCAGGTCGGTCAACCGGTCCAGGGTCGCCTCGTCCTCCACCCCTTCGGCCACCACCACCTGGTCGAGGCCGTGCGCCAGGGCGATGGTCGCCGAGACGAGCGCCTCGGCGCGCAGGTCACCGGTGAGGGGCTCGACGAAGGCCCGGTCGATCTTGAGCTCGTCGATCGGCAGGTCCCTCAGATACGCCAGCGACGAGTACCCCGAGCCGAAGTCGTCGATCGCGATCCGCACGCCGCTGCTGCGCAGGTCGGCCAGGATCACCCGCGCCTGGTGCCGGTCGGCCATGAGCAGGTCCTCGGTGATCTCGAGCTTGAGCACCGTCGGCGCCAGCGAGCGTTCGGCCAGCATCGCCCGCACCCGCCCCGGCACGTCGACGTCGATCAACGAGCTCGCCGACAGGTTGACGGCCACGGTCAGCTCGACGCCGACCCGGTTCCACTCGACCACCTGGTCCAGGGCCTGGGTCAGCATCGACTGCGTCAGCCGGTGCATGAGCCCGACGTCCTCGACCAGCTCGAGGAAGGCGCCGGGCGGCAGCACACCTTGGACCGGGTGCTGCCACCGGACCAGGGCCTCGACCCCGGCGACCCGACGCGTGCCGAGGTCCAGCTTCGGCTGGTAGTACGCGATGAACTCCCCCCGGTCGACGGCGGCGCGCACCTCCACGACCCGGCCCAGCTTCTTCGTCCCGGCCGCATCGGCCTCCGGGGTGTACACGTGCACCCGCGACGCGGTGCTCTTGGCCCGGTACATGGCGACGTCGGCGTGGCGCAGCAGGCTCTCCAGGTCCTCCCCGTGCTCGGGGAACACGGCGATCCCGATGCTCATCGTCATCTCGACCGACATGCCGTCGAGGTCGAACGGCACACCCGTGGCCGCCCGCACCCGTTCGGCCAGGGCGAGCGCCGGGCCGACGCCGGACGTGGTCAGCAGCACC
>JAHIJU010000342.1 GCA_018898235.1 Actinomycetota bacterium
ACCCTGCAAGGGTTCCTGCTGGCCCGCCCCGGCCCACCCGAGCTGGTCGAGGAGCTCCTGATGGAGCAGTCGGTCACAAGCACGTAGGGCCGACCTCGACCCGGGCGCCGACCGCGTGGAGCCCCCTGTCGGATTCGAACCGACGACCTGCTGTTTACAAGACAGCTGCTCTGGCCGGGCTGAGCTAAGGAGGCGAAGGCCCCAGCGTACCGGGGCACCGGTGGGCGCCCCGAGCCCGCGCGGGTCAGCCCTGGCGGCTGTGCTCCGCGATGGCCGCAAGGGCATCCTCGCGGGTGGCCGTGTAAGTGACCGGGAAGTTCGTCCTGGTCGACAGCCGGGTCATCTGGAGCGCCACCAGGGGGTTCGAGGCGATGAAGCCGCACCACACCAGCCCGCTCTTGACGGCCGCAGCCATCATCGCCTCGTGCGTGCGCTGCACACGTTCGGCCTGCGCCGGGTGGGCGCTGAAGTCGACCAGGAACGTCCAGCCGGGCCGGTTCTCCTGGTAGGCGGCCGACAGGGTGCGCGCGTAGGCGTCGCAGGTCTCGTCGCTCCACATGCCGACGCACACGTCGGACAGGCGGTTGAGCGTCCGGTCCCAGGTGATCTCGAAGTAGCCGTCGGCGACGGCGCTGGCCAGCCGCAGATCGGCCGTCTCCCGGGTCATCGAGGTGCCCATCCGGGTGATCTCGTTGACCGCGACCCGGCTGCGGTCGGCCGCCAGGGTGTTGGACTGGGCGAGGTCGACCACCGTGGTGATGGCCGCGGCGATGGTGCTGACCTCGTTCGCCACGCCCTGCGCGGTCTGGCTCACCTGCTGGGTGGTCAGGCTCTGCTCCTCCACCGCGGAGGAGATGGTGAACTGCGACTGCGAGATCTGGTCGATGATCGCGCTCACCTGCTCGATGGCCGTGACCGCCTGCGACGCGTTGACCTGGATGGCCCCCAGCATCGAGGAGATCTCCTCGGTGGCCTTGGCCGTGTCCTGGGCCAGCGACTTCACCTCGGACGCGACGACGGCGAAGCTGCGACCTGCATCGCCGGCACGCACGGCCTCGATGGTCGCGTTGAGCGCCAGCAGGTTGGTCTGCCCGGCGATCGAGGTGATGGTCGCGATGACGTCACCGATACGGGCCGAGGACTCCCCCAGCGTCGTGATCGTGCGGCTCGCGGTGCCCACGGCCTCGACGGCCTCATGCGCGACCTGCGAGGCGCCCGAGGTGGTGCTCGCGATCTCGGTGATCGAGGCCCTCAGCTGCTCGCTCGCGGAGGCGACGAGCTCCATGTTCTGCGAGACCTGCTGGGCCGAGGCCTCGATGCTGCTGGCCTGCTCACTGGTGCCACGGGCGCCCGCCGCGAGGGCGTCGCCGAGGATCCCCAGCTCCTCGCCGGCGATGGTGAGCAGCTTGGCCTCCGGGGCGATCGAGCCGAGCGATGCGCCGAGCCGGGCATACCCGGCACCGACCGCGGCGAGGGCACCGAACCTGTCGCGCACACCGGCGAGGTCGGTCGCGACCGCGAGGTCACCGCCGGCCGCACCCGCGGCCATGACCTGCAGCTGTCCGACGGATGCCGACACGGTCCGCCGGAACAGGGTCCACGGCACCAGGACGCCGGCGGCGACGAGCGCCGCCAGTCCCCAGCCGAGCAGGCCCGCACCGGAGGCCGCGGCAACCGCGAACGGTCCGGCGACACCGATGACGGGGAGCAGGACGGCCGATCCGAGGGCGACCGACGAGGGCGCGGTGGGGGACATGGGACTCCTTTGACCCGAAGCGCCCCCGCCCTCCACCAGTCGGCCGGAACGCCGCGGTTGTGAGGAGTTCAGGCCCCGCTCGAGGCCCGCACGCCATGCTCCGGGCCCTGCCCCAGGTCGCGACCGGACCCGGGCCGGGCGCGATGCCGCGTCCGACCCGGGTCCGGCGCTGGGTCAGCCCTGGTGGGCCGCCTCGACCGCGGCCTTGAACGTCCCGGCGGTCGTGAAGTCGCCGCTCCAGCGCTTGCCGTCGATCAGCACGGTGGGGGTGCTCACGTAGCCCTTGTCGCCGACCGGGGTCAGCGCGGTGGCGGCCACGATCCAGGGAGCGAACGTGCGCGACGTCGTGCCGCCGACGGTGGTCGTCGTCGTGAACTTCGCGATGACGTCGCTCGGGACGCCCACACCCGACGCGATGTCGCCGATCTTGGCGTCCGTGAGTCCCTCGCTGTTCTCCTCGGGCTGGGTCGACTTCGCAAGCATCGCGGTGACGAACGCGGGGAACTGGTCCGGGGCCTGATCGGCGATCACGGCCGCGGCGTTCGCGGCCCGCGTCGAGTAGAACGTGCCCGACGAGTACTGATCCATGATCGAGATCGGGTGGTAGACGACGGTCACACCAGGCTCCTTGACGAGCGCGGCGATGTCGTCGGCGTTGGTCTGGTCGAACTTCCCGCACCAGGGGCACAGGAAGTCGAAGTACAGGTCGACGGTGACGCCGCTGCTGGCGGCGACGCCCACCCCGGCCGAGCTCACCGGGATCCCCCCGGTCGAGGTCGCGCCCTTCGGGGCGGTGACGTCCGCCAGGCCCGGTGTCCCGCTGGCCACCGGGTAGGCGGCCGACGCGAAGCCCGAGGCGTTCGCGGCCGTGGTGCTGGACTGGTTCACCACCATCACCACCGCGACGACCAGGGCGATCACGGCGACGCCGAGCGCACCGATGCCGATGAATCGGTTGCGCCGGGCCTTGGACTCCTGCTCCTTGCGCATCTGCTGGGCGCGCACACGGGCTTCCTCGCGGCGCTGGTTCTTGCTGGGTCGTGGTTCGTTCGTGGGCATGACGTCTCCTGGGTCGATGGGGGGTCTACGGGCCGGCTCACGCGGCCAGCGGCGGACCCCGGTGCGACCAGGTGAGCATCGCGACATGCTCGGTGGCACCGCGCGGCGCTCGCGCGACGGGCACGGGTGCCGGGCGGACGACCACGACGTGGACCCGGGCCACCGTGAAGACCAGCGCCCGACGACCGGCGGCGGCGAGGGCGCCCAGGCACGCGCGCGCGGCCCGGGCGAACCCGAACCCGCAGGCAGCGAGCACGAGGTGCGCCGCGAGGGCCGGCAGCCCGATGCTCAGCAGCAGCACGGCACCGGTCGACGTGGAGCCGAGCCCGTACGTGCCGGCCGGGCACTGCGCGGCGTCCCGGAGCAGCGCGAACTGCAGACCGAACGGGGCGAACCCACCGGCGTCGACGCAGCTGTGCAGCGCGACCCGGCCCTGGGCGAGCACCAGCGCGGCCAGCGTCATGAGGACGCCGGCCCCCATGATGCGCGCGCGGGTCCCGGACATGGAGGTCAGCCTAACCGGGACACCCGTGCGAGCGGCAGGGTCCGGGGGACTCGCCTCGCTCACGGCACGGGCAGGCGGGGTGCCTCCAGCGGCCACCAGACGACCGCGTCCCCCGCGAGCATCC
>JAHIJU010000343.1 GCA_018898235.1 Actinomycetota bacterium
CCAGCGGGTCGTCATCCCGAAGCCGACGAGGAGCAGACCGAAGCCGATCGCCAGGTTCCACTGGCCGATACCCGGGACCGGGTACTGGGCCTGGAACAGGTAGGTGAGGACGATCCACGCCAACCCGGCGAGCATGAGACCGACCATCACCGGCACGAACCACACGGGGTTCGGCACCTTTGCCTTCGAGGTCGGCGGAGGGGTGTACGCCGCGCGCTCGCGGGGGGCCTTCGACTTGGGCACGTCGCCTGCTCCTGTCAGGTGGTCCACCGACGGTGATCGACGGCGGGATTCGCCCGGACCCGATGACTCGTCCGGGCGGCTGGTGACCTAGCGTAGTGCCGACCATGCGGGACCGAACCGGGGGTGAACGCCCTGAACGACCACGCACGCCCCGGACGACGCCTGCGCCGCGGATCGTTCGCGGTCGCCGCCGTGCTCGCCGCGGCCGGGCTGCTCTTCGTCGCGAACGCGGTCAGCGCGCACGGCACCGGCCGCAGCCCCCAGGACCTCGCCGAGCTGGCCAGGGCCCAGGCCGCCCGCGTCGCGACCCAGGCCGCCGACGTCGACCGGCTCCGCGCGCAGGTCGGGTCGCTCGCCGCGCAGGCCGCCGACGTCCCCGTGAGCGGGGACGGGTCGGTCGCCGACCAGGTCGCCTCGGGGTCCACCGCCGTCGTCGGGCCGGGTCTGGAGGTCACGCTCGACGACGCACCCTCCGACTCCTTGCACCGGGACGGCGTGAGCGCCGATGTGCTGGTCGTCCACCAGCAGGACATCCAGTCCGTGGTCAACGCGCTGTGGGCCGGTGGCGCCGAGGCGGTGGCCATCCAGGACCAGCGGCTCATCACGACGAGCGCGATCCGCTGCGTCGGCAACGTGCTGCGGCTGCACGGGCAGCTGTACTCCCCGCCGTACACGGTGAGCGCCATCGGTGACGGGTCCGCGATGAAGGCCGCCCTGGCGGCCTCCCCCGCCGTCCAGGCCTACCGGCGGGACGCTGTCGAGGTGGGTCTCGGCTGGGAGGTCGACAGCCAGGACGCGCTGACGCTGCCGGCGTACTCGGGCGCGACCGACCTCGACTACGCGTCGCTGCCCGGTGGGGTCGACCCGCTCACCGGGCGGACCACCGCGCCGGCGAGCCCGACCCCGTCCCCGGCGAGCCCGACCCCGTCCGCGGCGAGCCCGACCCCGTCCGCCCCGTGACCGGCACCCCCGGGCGCTCGGCGACGCGCGGCCGAGCGTCGAACGCCGCCTATGCCGGTCTCGGCGTGGTCGGGGAGCTGCTCATCACCCTGGGCCTGCTGCTGCTCGGGTTCCTGGTGTGGCAGCTGTGGTGGACGGACGTCATCGGCAACCGGGAGCAGGCCCAGGCGGTCGCGGCGCTCGCGTTCACGCCCGCGCCGACCTCCTCGGCCTCGGCGGCTCCCGTGGTCGCGACGCCCCGGCACGACGACCCGCCCGTGCTCGCCGAACCGTCGCACGCCACCACCTTCGCGACCCTCCAGGTGCCGCGATGGACGGGTGAACCGATCCGGCCCATCAGCCAGGGCACCGACAGGCAGACGGTGCTGGACGTGCTCGGCATCGGCCACTACGACGGGACCGCGATGCCCGGCGCCATCGGCAACTTCGCCGTCGCCGGCCACCGCACGACGTTCGCCAAACCGTTCAACCGGATCGCCGAGCTGCAGCTCGGCGATCCGCTCGTGGTGCGCACCGCCGACACCTGGTACGTCTACACGGTCACCTCGACGCAGATCGTCCGCCCGTCGGATGTGTCGGTGATCGCCCCCGTCCCGGGCGAGCCGGGTGCCACGCCCACCGAGCGCTCCATCACCCTCACCACCTGCCACCCGATGTTCTCGGCGACCCAGCGGTACATCGTGCACGGGACCCTGGCGTACTGGGCCCCGGTCTCCTCCGGGACACCGGTCGAGCTGCTGGCTGCGGGAGGATAGGCGACGTGTACGGCTGGATCTGGCGGCACCTGCCCGGCCCCACCCCGGTCCGGGTGGCGATCGCGGTCGCCCTGGTGGCGGCCGTCGTGGCCGCGTGCTTCGCCTGGGTGTACCCCGCCCTGGCCCCCCTCATGCCCTTCAACAACACCACGGTGGGTGAGTGATGACGCGGATCCTGGTCGTCGACAACTACGACTCGTTCGTCTACACGATCGTCGGCTACCTGCGGCAGCTCGGGGCCGAGGTGGACGTCGTGCGCAACGATGCGGTGCCGCCGCTGGCCGAGCGCACCGGGTACGACGGGGTGCTGATCTCCCCCGGCCCGGGCAACCCGTCGCAGGCCGGCGCCAGCCTGCAGGTGATCCGCGACTGCGCCGCCGCCGGCACTCCGATGCTCGGGGTCTGCCTCGGGCACCAGGCGCTCGGCGAGGTCTTCGGTGGGACGGTGACCCACGCGCCCGAGCTCATGCACGGCAAGACCAGCCTCATCGAGCACGACGGGACCGGTGTGCTGGCCGGGCTGCCGGTGCC
>JAHIJU010000036.1 GCA_018898235.1 Actinomycetota bacterium
ACGGCACTACTCTTGGCCCGTGACCAACGATGCACCCCAGGAAGCCGGAGCGCCGCAGGGCAGCGCGACCACCCCGTCGGCACGACGGGCAGTGGTGGCCGAGGACGAAGCCCTGATCCGGATGGACGTGGTGGAGACGCTGCGGGAAGCCGGGTTCGACGTCGTCGGCGAGGCCGCCGACGGTGAGGCCGCGGTCCAGCTCGCCACCGAGCTCAAGCCCGACGTGGTCGTCATGGACGTGAAGATGCCGCTCCTGGACGGGATCAGTGCGGCCGAGCGGATCGGTGCGGCTCATCTGGCCCCGGTGGTGCTGCTCACGGCGTTCTCCCAGACCGATCTGGTCGAGCGAGCCCGTGACGCGGGGGCGATGGCCTACGTCATCAAGCCGTTCAGCCCGGCGGACCTGCTGCCCGCGGTCGAGATCGCGATCAGCCGGTACGCGCAGATCACGGCGCTCGAGTCCGAGGTCGCTGACCTGACCGAGCGGTTCGAGACGCGCAAGCGGGTGGATCGCGCCAAGGGTCTGCTCATGACGAAGATGGGTCTGAGCGAGCCGGAGTCGTTCCGGTGGATCCAGAAGACCTCGATGGACCGACGCCTGACCATGCACGAGGTCGCAGACGCCGTCATCGAGCAGGTGGGTGGCGCCGCCGGCTGACGGCGCAGCGGGTCGGCGGGTCGATGTCGGATTCGTCCTGATTTGTCCCCCACGGGGGCGCAACCCGTGGCAGTCTGAGCGATCATCGAACTGACGCAGGCGAGGCAGGGGCGCAGCGTCCACCGGAGCTCTTGGTTCCAGGAGGTGCCTCACGTGCGTTCGGGTTGCAGCATCCGTCCCGTCATCGCCGACGACCTGCCCCAGCTGGTGGATCTGTGCCTGGTCGCACGAGACGAGGCCGGGACCGGGTCCGCGCTCTGCACCGATGATGTGGCACGGCTGACCGGTCAGCTCGCGACGGCCCTGGTGCTGCCGGGCGCGATCATGCTGGTCGCTCTGCACGAGGACGAACCCGAGGGGATCCTGCTGGCCCGACTGGTCGGGCCGGGCCCGTTCTCCGATGTGGTGGCCGTCGACCTGGAGGCTCTCTACGTCGGGCGGGGGAGCCGGCGCCGCGGTGTGGGGCACGCGCTGCTCGCCGGGCTCGTCGAGGTGGTGGAGCAGCACGGTGCGACGGAGATCTACGCCTCGCCGCTGCCGGGTGCCCGCGGGGTCCAGCGGTTCCTCGCCCGGCTCGGCTTCCAGCCGGCCGCCTCGCACCGCGTGGTGAGCACCGCAGCGCTGCAGCGTCGGCTGGTGGCCGATGAGGTCGCGCCCCGTTCGGGGGCTGTCCGTCGGGTCCCGATGCACGGGGTCGACCGGCTGATCGCGCTCCGCCGCAAGTCGCGGACCGAGCCGTCGACCGGTGAGCTGCCGGTTCAGCCGGCCGAGGCGACGAGCATGCACGTCAGTCGCGAGGTGCAGAGGCGACGACCGTCCGCGTCCTCCACGACGATCTCGTAGCTGGCCAGCGTCCGCCCCAGCTGCAGCGCCGTCGCGGTCCCGGTGACCAGACCGGAGCGGGCCGACCGGTGGTGCGTGGCACTGACCTCGATCCCGACGGCGGTCCGTCCCGGCCCCGCGTGCAGGTGCGCTGCGACCGATCCGAGCGTCTCCGCGAGGACCACCGACGCGCCGCCGTGCAGCAGTCCGGCGGGTTGCGTATTGCCCTCCACCGGCATCGTTGCGACCGCCCGTTCGGCGCTCAGCTCAAGGATCTGGATGCCCATGCGCTCGAGCAGGGTGCCGGTGTAGTCGAGGGAGTCGGTGTCAGTCATGGCCGCTAGGTTGGCACTTGTGAGCCCGACCCGACCAATGCGCCCCGCCGACAGAGCCCGGCTGCTCCTCGTCGACGGCCACTCCATGGCCTACCGCGCCTTCTTCGCACTGCCCGTGGAGAACTTCTCGACCTCCGACGGACGCCCCACGAACGCGGTGTTCGGCTTCGTCTCCATGCTGACGAATCTCCTGCGCGACGAGCAGCCGACGCACGTCGCCGTCGCGTTCGACCTGGGTCGCACGACGTTCCGCACCGCGCAGTACGAGCAGTACAAGGCGACGCGCGATGCGAGCCCGGAGGCGTTCGGCGGGCAGGTCGAGATCATCCGGCAGGTGCTGGACGCCATGTCGGTCCCCGTGCTGACCAAGCCGGACTTCGAGGCGGACGACATCCTGGCGACCCTCTCGTCGCAGGCGGCGGACCAGGGCATGCAGGTGCTGGTCTGCACGGGTGACCGCGACGGCTTCCAGCTCGTGAACGACGCGGTGACGGTGCTGTACCCGGTGCGCGGCGTCTCGGAGCTCGCCCGGATGACGCCGGAGGCCGTCGAGGCCAAGTACGGCGTGCCGCCGGCGCGGTACCCCGAGCTGGCTGCGCTGGTCGGGGAGACCAGCGACAACCTGCCGGGTGTGCCCGGCGTGGGGCCGAAGACGGCCGCCAAGTGGATCACCGCCTACGACGGGCTCGAGGGTGTGCTCGCGGCGGCCGAGCAGATCAGCGGCAAGGCCGGCCAGTCGTTGCGCGACAACCTCGACCAGGTCGTGCTGAACCGCCGTCTGAACCGACTGGTCGACGACCTCGACCTTCCGCTCGGTCCGCAGGACCTCGCGCTGCGTCCCTGGGACCGACAGGCTCTGCACGCCGTTCTCGACTCGCTGGAGTTCAGGACGCTGCGGGACCGGCTCTTCGCGCTCCAGCCCGACGAGCCCGGCGAGGGCGCTGCCGGGGACGCAGCCGTGCTCGACCTGGTGGACGTCGGAGCTGCCGGGCTCGCACCATGGTTGGCCGCCCGATCAGGTCAGACGCTCGGTCTCGACGTGCGCGGATCGGGCTCGCCGTCGGCCGGGGACGCCTGGGGTGTGGCGATCGCCGACGGCGCCGGCGCGGCGGTGGCCTACGACCTTGCCGAGATCGCGCCGTCGGACGAGCGGGCGCTGGCCGAGTGGCTGGCCGACCCGGGAGCGCCCAAGGCCGTGCATGCGGCGAAGCAGGCCTGGCACGCGCTGACGGGGCGTGGTCTGCCGCTCGACGGAGTCGTCTTCGACACCGAGCTCGCGGCGTACCTGTGCGCACCGGACCGGCGCGGCTACGACCTGGCGGACCTGGCGGTCGCGCACCTGAACCGGGAGCTCGGCTCGTCGGGTGGTGCCGAGGCGGGTCAGGGGGCGCTCGACCTGGAGCTCGACGGTGCGGACGAGGGACGGCGGGCGGCGGTCCGGGCGCAGGCGGTCGTCGATCTGGCCGTCGTGCTCGGTGCCGAGCTCGTGGACCGTGGTGCCGACCACCTGCTGACCGATCTGGAGCTGCCGCTGCAGGTGGTGCTCGAGCGGATGGAGCACGTCGGCATCGCGGTCGAGGACGAGTACCTCGGACTGCTGGAGCGCTCGTTCGACCAGGCGGTGCGCACCGCGGCGCAGCAGGCGTACGACGTCATCGGGCGCGAGGTGAACCTGGGATCGCCCAAGCAGCTGCAGGAGGTGCTGTTCGACCAGCTCGGGATGCCGCGGACCAAGAGGATCAAGACCGGCTGGACCACCGATGCGGCTGCGCTCACCGATCTGTTCGCGCGGACGCAGCACCCCTTCCTGGAGCACCTGCTGGCGCACCGTGACGCGATCCGCCTGCGTCAGACGGTCGAGGGGCTGCGTCGCTCGGTTGCCCCCGATGGGCGGATCCACACCACGTTCCAGCAGACGATCGCGGCCACCGGTCGGTTGTCCTCGATGGACCCGAACCTGCAGAACATCCCGATCCGCACCGAGGAGGGCCGTCGGATCCGGCGGGCCTTCGTGGTGGGTGCCGGATTCGACACGTTGCTGACCGCGGACTACTCCCAGATCGAGATGCGGATCATGGCCCACCTGTCGGGTGACGAGGGGCTGATCGAGGCGTTCCGCTCGGGGGAGGACCTGCACCGCTACGTCGGCTCCCGGGTCTTCGGCGTGCCGACCGACCAGGTCACCGCCGCGATGCGGTCCAAGATCAAGGCGATGAGCTACGGCCTCGCCTACGGGCTGTCCTCGTTCGGGCTCTCGCAGCAGCTCGGGATCGACGTCGCCGAGGCCGGTGCGCTCCGTGAGGACTACTTCTCCCGGTTCGGCGGTGTGCGCGACTATCTGGCGGGAGTGGTCGCCGATGCGCGGACCACGGGCTACACGGCGACGGTGATGGGCCGCCGGCGGTACCTGCCCGACCTCACGAGCGACAACCGCCAGCGCCGGGAGGCCGCCGAACGGATGGCGCTCAACGCGCCCATCCAGGGCAGCGCGGCCGACCTCATCAAGGTGTCGATGCTCGGGGTCGACGCCCAGCTGCGTGCGCGCGGGCTGTCGTCCCGCATGCTCCTCCAGGTGCATGACGAGCTGGTGCTCGAGGTGGTCGACGGCGAACGGGAGGAGGTCGAGGCGTTGGTGCGCGACGAGATGGCGGCCGCAGGCCGCAGTGTCCCCGGGCGCCCGTTCGACGTCCCGCTGGACGTGTCGGTCGGCATCGGACCCAACTGGCACGACGCCGGGCACTGAGCGCGCCGGGCGTCGCAGCCGCTCCTCCGGGACGGCTGCCCGCCCGGGTCGATCCGGGCGGGGCCTCAGCCGGGCAGGTGGGCGCTCACGATGAGCGTGCCGGGGAGCAGCGCACCCCGGACGGGCCCCCAGCCGCCCCACTCGTGGGGGTTGTCCTCGGGCCACTCCGGTTCGATCAACCGGTCGAGCACGAACCCGGCGGCGAGCACCTGCGCGACGTGGTCACCGATGGTCCGGTGGTGCTCGGTGTACTCGACCCGGCCCTCGCCGTCGATCTCGACGTACGGTCGTCGGTCGAAGTAGGACTTGAACGCCGTCAGCCCGGCGCTGCCGGGATCGTCCGGGAACGCCCAGCGCAGCGGATGGGTGACCGCGAACACCCATCGCCCGCCCGGCACGAGCACGCGGGCGACCTCCTCGTGCACGGTCAGCGCGTCGGCGACGAACGGGATCGCGCCGAATGCCGTGAAGGCGAGGTCGAACGAGTCGGACGCCAGCGGGAGGCGGCGTGCGTCGGCCTGGACGAGGGGGACCGGCACCCCGGTCGCGGCGTCGAGAGCGCGGGCGGTGCTGAGCATCCCGGTCGACAGATCGGTGGCCAGCACCTGCGCGCCCTGTCCGACGAGCCAGCGGGAGCACTGGGCGGCCCCGGAGCCGACCTCCAGGACCCGTCGACCGACGACGTCACCGAGCAGACGGGCGTCGGCCTCGCGCAGCCCCTCGGGGCACCAGACGAAGTCGGCCGGACCGAGGAAGTCGCCGTGCTCGTCGAGGTACTCACTCGCGTTCGCGTCCCACCAACCGCGGGCCGCGTCGACGGCCACCTGGGGCGCGACGCAGCGGAACTCCACCCGGGCGCTGTCGGTCACCCGCCCATCGTGCCGTACGGGACCGAGGTAGTACCCGGTCGAGGTGATGGGACGATAGCGTGCGGGATCGCGAGCACCCAGGTCGACGAAAGGCAGCCCAGTGCGAGTCGGACTCCTCACCGGCGGCGGTGACGTCCCCGGCCTCAACGCCGCGATCCGTGCCGTGGTCAAGCGTGGCGAAGGCGAGTACGGCCACCAGATCATCGGCTTCCGCAACGGGTGGAAGGGTGTCGTCGACGGCGACGTCCAGCCGCTCGGGCGCCAGCAGATCCGCAACGTGCTGCCCACCGGTGGCACCTTGCTGGGGACCGCCAGGTTCCACCCGCACCGCAACGAGGGCGGTGTGGAGGCGGTCCTGGCCACCCTGGAGGCCGAGCGCATCGACGCCCTGATCTGCGTCGGCGGCGACGGCACCCTGCACGCCGCGAGCAAGATCGCCGAGGCCGGGGTTCCCGTGATCGGGATCCCGAAGACGATCGACAACGACGTCTGGGGGACCGACGCCTCGATCGGCTTCGACACCGCGGTGACGATCGCGACCGAGGCGATCGACCGCATCCACACCACCGCGGAGAGCCACAACCGGGTGATGATCGTCGAGGTGATGGGCCGGCACGCAGGCTGGATCGCCGTCACCTCGGGGATCGCCGGCGGCGCCGAGATCGTGCTGGCACCCGAGGAGCCGTTCGACATCGACAAGATCGAGCGCTTCCTCAAGCACCGGCACCGGGCACATGCGAGCTTCTCGATCGTCGTCGTGGCCGAGGGGGCCGTTCCGGCCGAGGGCACGGCGATGCACTACGAGACGCAGGTCGGCAAGTTCGGCGAGATCGTCGCCGGCGCGATCGGTGAGCGGCTCAAGGTCGAGATCGAGCAGCGGACCGGGTTCGACACCCGGGTGACGGTGCTGGGGCACGTGCAGCGCGGCGGCATCCCGACGGCTGCGGACCGGATCCTTGGCTCACGGTTCGGTGTCGCGGCGATCGACGCCGTGACCCACGACCGCTCGAACGTGATGACGGCCCTGCGCGGGGAGAACGTGGAGCTGCTGGCGATCGAGGAGGTCGCGGGCAAGGTGAAGCACGTCCCCGCCGACCTGCTGGCCGTGGCCCGTACCCTGGCCTGAGCGGGTCCGGCCCGATCCGCCGTGCCTGCCCGGGTGGCCCCTGGGCGGGCAGTTCCGCCGCGTGGCTTTGACCGGGTCGCGGCCACGTCGGTAAGATGTGCGGCGGTGCCGCGCGCCCACGTCTTGTCGTGCTCGCTCGGTCACCCGTAGTCCTTCACCATCGCAGTCCTGCACGTCTCGTCCCGCGCGCGTGTCGGTCCGACCTCGGGCCGATCGGCCGCGAGGCCCGCTGTCCGACGGTTCGGCCGTCGGATGGGTGACCCACCAGCACGTTCCCTGTCCGCACTACTTCCTGTCCGCAACGGAGCCCACCCCTACATGAGCATCTCGACCACCGCGAAGACGGCATCGCCGCAGGTCGCGGTCAACGACATCGGCACGGCCGAAGACCTGATCGCCGCGATCGAC
>JAHIJU010000344.1 GCA_018898235.1 Actinomycetota bacterium
AGCCGGAAGAACTTGTCGAGCCGCACGTCGACGCTGGACGGCTGGACCATCTCCGGGTCGAAGGGGTCGAGTACGACGCGCCCGGCACCGAGCTCGGCGCGGATGTCACGGTCGGAGAGCAGCACGGGTGCACGCTAGCGCGCGAACCTGACGTGCGGTGCGCCGGGCCGCGGGGATGGGCCGTGCGACCCAACCGCGGTCGCGCCGGGTGACTAGAGTCGAGACGGCGATGGATCCCGCCGAGGCCTTCTGGCCTGAACCGCCGCGAGGCTGACGGCTCCTGCCCCTTCGTCGACGGGCAGGTGTGCCGTGCCGCAGACAGCAGCCAGCAGCGCAGGTCCCCACCCCCGCGTCACCTCGACGCGGTACCCCGGCTCCGGCTCCGTGCCCGACCGGCTCCCCGACCCGGCGCAACCGCGCCCCGCCTGCACGACGGCGTGCAGTGGTTCGCCCACCCCGATGTTCATGGAAGGACCGTCATGACCTCCACCTTCACCATCACCGCCCTGTCGGCGCTGGAGATCCTCGACTCGCGGGGCAACCCGACCCTGCAGGTCTCGCTCACGCTGGGCGACGGCACCCACGCCGTCGCCGGTGTCCCCTCGGGCGCCTCGACCGGCACCCGGGAGGCCGTCGAGCTGCGGGACCACGATCCGGCACGGTTCGGCGGCAAGGGCGTCACCGGCGCGGTCGGCAACGTCAACGGTGAGCTCGCCGAGCTGCTGCGGTCCCGGCCGTGGGCCTCGTTGGCCGAGGTCGACCAGGCGATGATCGACGCCGACGGCACCCCGAACAAGGCCCGGCTCGGCGCGAACGCCATCGTCGGGGTGTCGATAGCCGTGGCCCGGGCCCTCGCCGGCAGCCGCCCGCTCTACGAGTCGTTGGCTCCGGCCGGTGTGGCGCCGCGGCTGCCCGTACCCCACTTCAACGTGCTCAACGGCGGTGTGCACGCACCGAACTCGCTCGACTTCCAGGAGTTCATGATCGCGCCGATCGGTGCGCCGTCCCTGCCGGAGGCGGTGCGCGCGGGTGCGGACGTGTACCGGGCGCTGCGCAGCCTGCTCAAGGCCCGCGGGTTCGCGACCGGTCTGGGCGACGAGGGCGGGTTCGCCCCGGACATCACGGCACCGGAGGACGTCCTGGCGCTCATCGTGACCGCGATCACCGACGCCGGCTACACCCCGGGGCCGACGGGCGTGGCCATCGCCCTGGACCCGGCGGCCAGCGAGTTCTACCGGGACGGCCGCTACCACGTGGCCGGTGAGGCGCTGAGCAGCGACGACATGATCGAGCGGTACGCCGCGATGGTGGCGGCGTACCCGGTCTGGTCCGTCGAGGACGGTCTGGCCGAGGGCGACTGGGACGGCTGGGAGCGCCTGACCGCACGGCTCGGCGGCACGACGCAGCTCGTCGGGGACGACATCTTCGTCACCGACCCCGCGATCATCGCCGAGGCCATCGAGCGGAAGGTCGCCAACTCGGCGCTCATCAAGCTCAACCAGATCGGCACGGTCACGCAGACGTTGGCGGCCATGGCGCTGTGCCGCCGCAGCGGCTACACGCAGATGGTGTCGCACCGGTCCGGTGAGACGCCCGACTCCTTCATCGCCGACCTCACCGTGGCCGCGGGCTGCGGCCAGCTCAAGTCGGGCGCACCTGCCCGGGGCGAACGCGTCGCCAAGTACAACCGGCTGCTGGAGATCGCCGCGACGACGCCCCTGCCGTACGGCCTGGCCGGCTGAGCGTCGCTGACAAGCCGCAGCCGCGCTCCATCGCAGTGTGCAGGGGTTACACCACGAGGAGCGCGGCTGCGGCGTCATCGGCGGTCACCCGTGCGCACGGGTGCCGCTGGATCAGGGAGGCGGGGCACGACGGATCGACCGGTCCGTCGATCGCACCGTACAACGCCTCGGCCTTGCCCGCGCCGAATGCAACGAGCTCGAGTGAACGGGCCGCGGCGATGGTCCCCAGACCTTGGGTCAAGGCCCGGTGCGGCGTCCGCTCGCCGTGGCCGAAGAACCGGTCGTTGGCCGCCCGGGTGCCGGCGGTGAGCTCGGTGACGTGGGTCCGCGAGGTGAACGGTGTCCCCGGCTCGTTGAACGCCAGGTGCCCGTTGGCCCCGATCCCCAGCAGCTGTACGTCGATCCCGCCCGCCTGTGCGATGGCCCGCTCATAGGCCTGCGCACCAGCGTCCGGGTCGCCGTGCGGGTCGGGCACGTGCACGGCGTCGGGGGCCAGACCGAGCGGTTCGACGAGCTGACGCCGGAGCACCTCGCGGTAGGTCTGCGGGTGCCCGTCGGGCAGGCCCAGGTACTCGTCGAGGGCGAACCAGAGGACGCCGCCCAGGTCGAGCCCCCAGTCGCGGACCAGGACGGCCAGTGCGGCGTACACCGGTTCGGCCGACGACCCGGTGGCCACCCCGATCACGCTCTGCGGCCGGGCCGCCACCTGCTCGGCGATCCGCTGGGCGACGGCGCGGCCGGCGGCCGCGGCATCGGGCACGACGTCGAGCGTGAGGTGGCGGCGCACCGCGAGTGCGGTCACGGGCGGCCCAGCACCGCGTCGACCTCGGGGATCGCAGCCCGGTAGCCGTCCACCAGACCTGCGGCGACCCGGATGGAGCCGACCAGCGGGTGCTCGCCGAACGCCTGGAAGGCCGCCTGCGACGACCCGGTCAAGGCGGCCTCGATGACCAGGCGCTCGACGGACTTCACGCTGGCCATCAGACCGAGCTGGTGCAGCGTGGGCTGGGTCTCCAGGGCGAGCGGGTGCACACCGTTGGCGTCCACCATCGTCGGGACCTCGACCACGGCGTCGTCGGGCAGGGCGTGCACGGTGCCGCGGTTGCGCACGTTGAGGATCATGGTGGAGCGCTCGTTGCGGCTGATCGCCTTCATCACCTTGAGCGCGACGCCCGCGTAGCCCTCGTCGGCCGGGTCGGAGTCGTGGACCTCGTCGGCCTGGTGCGGGTTGGGGTCGCCCTGCTCGCGGCCCTTGGCCTCGGCCATGTAGCTGGCACCGCGCTCGTCGACGGCCGTGCGCCAGTAGGCACCGGCGTCGGGCTGGTCCAGGACGGTGTCGTAGAACTGGGTCTGGGTGGTCTTGAGGAAGTCACCGCGGGTCTGCTTGGCGGCCCGGATCGCGGCGACCGCGTCCTTGTTGTCGTAGTAGTAGTAGAGGTACTCGTTCGGGATCATGCCCAGGGTGCGCAGCCACGGCGTGCCGAAGACCTCGGCCTCCTCCATGGTCGCCAGCGCGGCGTCGTCGGCCAGCAGCTGCGGCAGCAGGTCCTGGCCGTCGAC
>JAHIJU010000345.1 GCA_018898235.1 Actinomycetota bacterium
GCGGATCACCCGCAACGTGCTGTCCTTCCTCAACCCGACGTCCTGCGTGAACGTCGACTACTGGGACGCCGCACTGGCCGAGCCCGTCAACGCCGTGACCGTGCTGCGCGCCCGGCTCGATCCGTGGCTGGCCGCCCGGTGCGAGGACGCCGGCGTCATGGTGATGTCCGGTGTGCGCGTCGACTCCCTGATCGTCGAGCGGGGGCAGGTGGTCGGGGTGCGGGCGGGCGACGACGAGCTGCGCGCCCGGCTGGTGATCCTGGCCGACGGGGTGAACTCGTTCCTGGCCCGCGGCGCCGGCATCCGCGCGGCCGAACCGCCCGAGCACCTGGCGGTCGGCGTGAAGTCCGTCGTGGGGCTGCCACGTGAGGCGATCGAGCAACGGTTCCACGTGTCGGGGGACGAGGGCGCCGCGTTCGCCGTCGTCGGCGACTGCACGCAGGGCGTGGCCGGCGGCGGATTCTGCTACACCAACGCCGAGTCGGTCTCGATCGGCGTCGTGCTGCGGCTCGACGACCTGGCGGCCAAGGGTCTGTCGTCCTCCGACGTGCACGACCACTTCCTGGCCCATCCGGCCATCGCGCCGTACCTGGCCGGCGGTGAGCTGCTGGAGTACGGCGCGCACCTGACCATCGAGGCCGGTCCGCAGATGGCGAACCACGACCTGACCCGGCCGGGGCTGATGATCGTCGGGGACGCCGCGGGTTTCACGCTCAACACCGGGCTCACCATCCGCGGGATGGACCTGGCGGCCGGGTCGGCGCTCGCGGCGGCCACGGCGGCACAGGCGGCGCTCGCGGCCGACGACCTGTCGCAGGCCGCGATGGACGCCTACCCGCGGGAGCTGGCCGCGTCCTGGGTGGGCGCCGACCTGGCGACCTACGCCAAGGCGCCGGCCTTCCTGGAGAACGACCTCATGTACTCCGGGGTCGGGGCGCTGCTGGCCGATGTGATGCACGGGGCGTTCGACCTCGACCTGGCACCGCGCACGCACCTGCTCACCACGGCGCGCAGGGCGCTCAAACGGTCCGGGATCTCGACGATGAGGCTGGCCAGGCTCGGCCTGGCGGGGGTGAGGGCGCTGTGATGATCGGATCGGTTCCCGAACGGCTGGCGAAGAACCGCTACGACCTCGACGAGGAGCCGCACATCGAGGTCGACCAGGAGGCCGTCCGGCGCACGGGTGCCGGACCGCTGCTGGTTCGCATCTGCCCGGCCCACGTCTACACCGCCGAGCCCGACGGGACCGTCGGGGTGGCCTGGGCCGCGTGCCTCGAGTGTGGGACGTGCCTGGCGCTCGCCCCGGCCGGGACCGTGCGCTGGCACTACCCGAGAGGCGGGTTCGGGGTGGCGTTCCGGGAGGGGTGATCAGACCCCGAGGACCATCCAGCGTCGGCCGCGGGCCCGGGTGCTGAGCGTGACGAGCCGGACCACCAGGTAGCCCACCGCGAACACCAGCCAGATCGCGGCGACGGCACCGGTGGTCGACATCGGCAGCCGCATGAGCCACAGCAGCGCCGGCAGGGTCACGACCAGGTTGATCGCACCGGCGAGCGCCAGGTACCGGTTGTCCCCGGCGCCCATGAGCACGCCGTCCAGCGCCCACACCACACCGCCGACGGGCAGCCCCAGCGCGACCACGCCCAGCCCGACGGCGATCGCCGCCCGGACCGCGCCATCGGAGGTGAACACCGCGGCCAACGGTCCGGACACGGCGGCGAGCGCCAGCCCGAGCGCCAGCCCACCGACCCCGGCCAGCTGGAGCAACCGGGTCAGCACCGCGCGGGCCCGTGTGCCGTCCCCGGCCCCGAGCGCGTGGCCGATCATCGCCTGGCCCGCGATGGCCAGGGCGTCCAGGCCGAGCGCTGCGATGCCGAAGACCGTGAAGACGGCCTGCGTCGCGGCCAACGCGACCGTGCCGTGCGCCGTCGCGGCCACCACGGTCGCGACCAGGACGATGCGCATCGACAGGTTCCGCAGGAACAGCCAGCCGCCGGACCGCGCCGTCGCGAGCAGCCCCACCCGCCCCGGCCGCAGCCCGACCTTGCCGCGTCGGGCGTGCCGCACCGCGATGGCGACGCAGGCCGTGGCCATCCCGGTCTGTGCGAGCACGGTCCCGACCGCCGACCCGTCGAGCCCCAGCCCCGCGGGGTAGATGAGCGCCGCGTTGAGCCCGGCGTTCGCCGCGAACCCCACCCCGGCGACGACCAGCGGGGTCCGGGTGTCGAGCAACCCCCGGAACAGCCCGGTCGCGGCCACCACGACGAGCATCGCCGGCAGCCCCAGGCAGGAGATCCGCAGGTACCGGGCGGCCGCGGCGGCCACGTCGGGCTCGGCACCGAACAGCCCGGTCAACCACGGCCCGGCCGCCCAGCCGACGGCCGCGAGCACCACCCCGAGCCCGGCGGCCAGCCACATGCCGTCGATCCCGGCGTGCAGCGCCCCCCGGCTGTCCCCGGCGCCCAGCCGCCGCGCGACCAGGGGCGTCGTGGCGTAGGCCAGGAAGATGAGCAGCCCGAGCGCGGTCTGCAGCACCGTGCTGGCGACACCCAGCGCCGCGAGCGGCCCGGCGCCCAGGTGCCCGACGAGGGCCGTGTCCGTGGCCAGGAACAACGGTTCGGCGATGAGCGCCCCGAGCGACGGCACGGCCAGGCGCAGGATCGGCCCGTCGTACGGGCTGCGCAGGACGGTCACGGGTGGACGGTAGCGGTGGGCGGCCGCGCGGTGCGGTGACAGCGAAGCACCCGGCGGCGCACGGGGTTCGCGTCGCGTCGGCCGTTCGACGCCTGGAGCCGGGCGCATCCCGACGCCGTCAGCGCGTCGGCGGGCGCCCGCCCCCTCCCGATGAGAGCAGCGCCAGGTCGTGGTCGACCATCCGTGCCACGAGGTCGCTGAAGTCGACGGTCGGACGCCAGCCGAGAACCGCACGCGCGCGGGAGGCATCGCCCACCTGCGCCGCGGTGTCGGCCGGCCGGACCAGTGCCGGATCGGTGCGCACCCGCGCGCGCCAGTCGTGCACCCCGGCATGGGTCATCGCGGCCTCGATGAAGTCCTCCACCGAGTGCTCCTGGCCCGTGGCCACGACGTAGTCGCCGGGAGTCTCGTGCCGTACGGCGCGCACCATCGCGTCGACGTAGTCCGGGGCCCAGCCCCAGTCGCGGCGCACGGTCGTGTCGCCGAGGACGAGCTCGCCGCCGTCCCGGGCGATCCGCGCGGCCGCAGCGGTGATCTTGCGGGTGACGAACCTCGTGGGCCGCAGCGGTGACTCGTGGTTGTACAGGATCGCCGTCGAGACCGGCAGCCCGCGCTCCCGGTACACCGCGCCGGACAGATGGGCGTAGGCCTTGGCCGCGCCGTAGGGCGAGATCGGCGCCACCGGCGTGTTCTCGTCCTGGGGCGATCGGGTCGGTCGACCGAAGATCTCCGAGCTCGACGCCTGCACCACCCGCACGGCCCGTCCGATGCGCTGCGCGAGCCGCCAGCATGCCTCATACACCCCGACCGCACCCACGCCCGTGACCTGACCCGTGAGCACCGGGTGCTCCCAGGAATATGCGACCGAGCTGACACCGGCGAGGTTGTACACCTCGTCGGGCTCGGTCTCGTCGACCAGCTGTGCGACCCGCTCGGTGTCGGTGAGTTCACCGATGTGCGCCACCACCTGGTCGCGTTCAGCCTGTGACCAGGTGGCCAGTTCGCTGTGGCTGCGGACCAGACCGTGCACCACCACGCCCTCGGCGACCAGCCGCCGGGCCAGGATGGTCCCGTCCTGGCCGCTGATCCCGGTGACGAACGCGACCGGCATCGCTCAGCGACCCGTGGAGGCGGCCAGGGCGTCCACGTCCGAGCGGACCATCATCCGGACCAGCTCGTTGAACGTGACCTTGGGTGTCCAGCCGAGCTTGTCGTGCGCCTTGGTGGAATCGCCGATGAGCAGGTCGACCTCGGCCGGGCGCATGAACCGCGGGTCCTGGGTGACCCTGCCGGACCAGTCGGAGATCCCGACCTGGTCGAACGCCACGTCCAGCAGCTCGCGGATCGAGTGCGTCTGTTCGGTGGACAGCACGTAGTCGTCGGGCTCGTCCTGCTGAAGCATGCGCCACATGCCCTCGACGTAGTCACCCGCGAAGCCCCAGTCGCGCTTGGCGTCGAGGTTGCCCAGGGTGATGGTGTCCTGCAGACCCGCGGCGATGCGGGCCACGGCGAGCGACACCTTGCGGGTGACGAACTCGGGCCCGCGGCGCGGCGACTCGTGGTTGAACAAGATGCCGCTGCTCGCGTGCATGCCGTACGACTCCCGGTAGTTGATGGTCATGTAGTGGCCGAACACCTTGGCCACGCCGTACGGCGAGCGTGGCCACAGCAGCGTGGTCTCGCGCTGCGGCACCTCCTGGACCTTGCCGAACATCTCCGAGCTCGAGGCCTGGTAGTAGCGGACCTTGCGGATGTCGTCGCCGGCGTACAACCGCACGGCCTCCAGCATGTTGAGCACGCCCTTGCCGGTGACATCGGTGGTCACCATGGCGTTCTCCCATGAGTACGCCACGAAGGAGATCGCACCGAGGTTGTAGACCTCGTCGGGCCGGGCCGAGTCGAGTGCGCGGACCAATGAGGAGAAGTCCGTCAGGTCGCCGGTGAGCAGCTTCACGCCCGGAACCGTCTCGCGTACGAGGTCGTACTTGGGGTTCGCCTGGCCCCGGATGAGGCCGAAGACGTCGTACCCCTTCGACAGCAGAAGCTCGGACAGGTAGAGGCCGTCCTGGCCCGTGATACCGGTGATCAGAGC
>JAHIJU010000346.1 GCA_018898235.1 Actinomycetota bacterium
GTCGGACTCGACCCTGCTGCTGGAGGTCGCGCACGAGCTGGCCGACGAGTGCCGCAAGGCCGTCGCACCGTTCGCCGAGCTGGAGCGGGCGCCCGAGCACGTGCACACCTACCGGCTGACCCCGTTGGGCCTGTGGAACGCACGCGCCGCAGGGCACGACGCCGAGCAGGTGGTCGATGTGCTCCTCAAGTACAGCCGCTACCCGGTGCCGCACGCCCTGCTGGTCCAGGTGGCCGAGACGATGGACCGCTACGGGCGGCTCCAGCTGATCGACGACCCGGTGCACGGGCTGGTGCTGCACGCGGTCGACCCGGCGGTGCTGGTCGAGGTGATGCGCAGCGCCCGCACGAAGGGTCTGCTGGGCGAGCGCATCGACTCCTCCGATGTCGCTGTGCACCCCTCCCAGCGCGGGCACCTCAAGCAGGTCCTGGTCAAGCTCGGCTGGCCCGCGGAGGACCTGGCCGGGTACGTGGACGGTGAGGCGCACCCGATCGCACTGCGCGAGGACGGCTGGCACCTGCGGCCGTACCAGCAGCATGCGGTCGACACGTTCTTCCACGGCGGTTCGGGCGTCGTGGTGCTGCCCTGCGGGGCCGGCAAGACGCTCGTCGGGGCGGGTGCCATGGCCCGGTCCAAGACGACCACGCTCATCCTGGTGACGAACACCGTGAGCGCCCGGCAGTGGCGTGACGAGCTGCTGGCCCGCACCACCCTCACCGAGGACGAGATCGGCGAGTACTCCGGAGCCCGCAAGCAGGTGCGCCCGGTGACCATCGCGACCTACCAGGTGCTCACCACCAAGCGGAAGGGCGTCTACACGCACCTCGAGCTGCTGGACGCGCGCGACTGGGGCCTGATCCTCTACGACGAGGTGCACCTGCTGCCGGCCCCGGTGTTCCGGATGACGGCCGATCTGCAGGCCCGCCGCCGCCTGGGCCTGACGGCCACGCTGGTGCGCGAGGACGGTCGCGAGGACGAGGTGTTCTCCCTGATCGGCCCCAAGCGGTACGACGCGCCGTGGAAGGACATCGAGGCGCAGGGCTACATCGCCCCGGCCACCTGCGTCGAGGTGCGTCTGACCCTGCCCGACGACGCACGGATGACCTACGCGACGGCCGAGCCGGAGGACCGCTACCGCCTGGCGGCCACCGCCGGCGGCAAGCTGGCCGTGGTCTCGCGGCTGGTCGCGGCCCACGCCGGTTCGCCGACGCTGGTGATCGGCCAGTACCTGGACCAGCTGCACGAGCTGGCCGAGCACCTGGGTGCCGACCTGATCACCGGGGAGACCACGGTCCGCGAGCGCCAGCGCCTCTACGCGGCGTTCCGGACGGGTGAGATCAGCCTGCTCGTCGTGTCCAAGGTGGCGAACTTCTCGGTGGACCTGCCCGAGGCGAGCGTCGCCATCCAGGTCTCCGGCTCGTTCGGCTCCCGGCAGGAGGAGGCCCAGCGTCTCGGCCGGCTGCTGCGCCCCAAGGCCGACGGCCACGCCGCGACGTTCTACACCGTGGTCGCCCGGGACACCGTCGACCAGGAGTTCGCCGCCCACCGCCAGCGCTTCCTCGCCGAGCAGGGCTACGCCTACTCCATCGTCGACGCCGAAGACCTCGACCCCACCCCCTAACCCCCCACCCGCTCCCACCCCACCCGGACCCACCCCCACCCGCGCCGACGGGAACTGGTCGGTGGGGGCCCCGTCGGCCGGCGTGTCGCCGTCCCCACTGCCCAGTTGCCGGTGCGGAGCGTCCCTGGCGGCCACGGCGGGGGCGACTCTCGGCGAGCCGATGACCAGGGATACCCCCGTTCAGGTGATTGGGTGTCCCCTGTGCGCCCCCCGCCCTCCCCGCTCCTGACACGACCGGGGTCCCGGCCCACCCGCCTCGCTCGTCCCCGGACCGGCCGCGGCGGCGCCCCGGGCCGCACCGGCCCACAGCTCCTCCGTACGGCCAGGCCACGCCTGTGTGAACAGCAGCGAAACCCGCACCCGGACTCCTCAGCATCCGGTGGCATCGACCGACGGGCGACTCGTGCCTGCCGGTGGTGACCTCACGCTGTCGTCCATGGTCGAACCGTGTCCCGTGGTCCCCGCCTCGACCCCCTGCGCACACGTCGACCAGGCGTTCCGCACGGAGTGGACGGCGCCGGCGGCCCTGGTGCGGGCGGCCGACGGCAGCATCGGGCTGCTGGGTCGGGCCTCGTTCCTGTCGATGATGGCCGGCCGGTACGGCTACGGCCGGTCGCTGTGGGGCAAGCGTCCGATCGCCGCCCTCGCGACCTGGGGCGCCGCGACCGTGCGTCCCACGACCACCGTCGCGCAGGCGGCCGCGCTCATCGCCGACAGCCCCGAGGGGTACCGCGACCTGCCCGTGGTCGACGAGAACGGGCTCCCCGTCGGAGTGGTCCGACCGGTCCGGGTGATGCGGGCCCTGGCCGACCAGACGGCGCACCGGGCGGCCATCGACGAGCTGACCGGGGTGAGCTCGCGGGCCAGGTTCATCGAGGAGCTCGATGCCCGGGTCGCCGGGCTGGCCCAGGACCCGGGTGCGGTCGCCGTCGTGTTCCTCGACCTGGACCGCCTCAAGCAGGTCAACGACCTGTTCGGCCACAGCCTCGGTGACGCCCTGCTGCGTTCGGTGGCCCGCCGGCTCACCGGGGTGCTCGACCCGGACGACCTGGTCGGACGCCTCGGCGGTGACGAGTTCGCGGTGGTCTCCTTCCTCCGCCCGGCACCGGGCGTCGACCCGACCGTGGCCGCGCTGGCGCTGGGCGAACGGCTGCGCGCGTCGCTGGCCGAGCGCGACGAGACCCTGCCGGTGCTGGCCGAGTCACGGGCCAGCGTCGGCGTGGCGGTCACCGAGAACGCCGCGACCGACACCGGCGCGCTGCTGCGCACCGCCGACGAGGCGATGTACGCCGCCAAGACCGCCGGCGGCGACCGGGTCCGCCTGGCGGGGCCGACCTCGGCCGTGGGCCGTGCGGTGCCCACCGATGACCTGCTGCTGGTCTACCAACCCGTCGTGGACGTGCGTTCGGGCCGGGTGACGGCGGTCGAGGCGCTGCTGCGGACCTGCCAGGCCGACGGCTCCCTCGGGTTCCCGTCCGAACGCCTGCACTCGGCAGCCCGCGCGGGCACCACGCTCGCGCTGGACCGCTGGGTCCTGGAGCGCGCCTGTCAGGACATGGTGCGCTGGGCGGCGCAGCTGCCGGACGCCGCCCCACCGCGGGTCCACGTCAACCTCGCCCCGGAGTCGATCCGGGCCCCCGACCTGGCCGACACCCTGCTCGCCACGATCGAGGCGACGGGGTGCGACCGCGACCGGGTGTGCCTGGAGCTGTCGGAGTACGCCGGTGTCGACGACCTGGTCCGGGCCACCCCCCAGCTGGCGATCCTGGCCACGGCGGGGGTGCGCTTCGCGCTGGACGACATGGGCGCGACCCTGGGCGCGCTGCGCCTGCTGGGCACGGCCCTGCCCATCGACTGCGTCAAGGTCGACCGTTCGGTCGTCGAGGGGTCCGGCCAGGGACTGGCGTTCGACGCGGAGATGCTCTCCCTGGTCAGGCGCCTGGCCGAGCGGTTCACGATCGACGTGGTGGCCGAAGGCGTCGAGACGGCCCCGGAGGATGCCGCCGTGCGCCGCAGCGGCATCCACCACGTGCAGGGCTTCCTGCACTCGCGACCGTTGCTGGAGGACGATCTGGTCGCGTTCCTGGCCCAGGCCGCCGCGGCCAGCGCTCCGGGCGCGGCCGTGCCGCAGCCGCGGGTCGTCCGCCGTACCCGGGACACGACGGCCGACGACGCCCATCCCGGGACGGTTCGCTGACCCCCCTCGGCACACCGTGGCGCGCCGCCTTGCGCGCGGCCACGGGACGTCGCACGGTGGTGCCCGCAGCAGTGCGGCTGCACCCGAGCAGGTCTGCGACGACGCACCTCACAACGGCCGCCTGCCGTCCGATGCAACACACGAGAGGAGGGCGGCGATGAGCATCCAGAGCCCGGCCGGGAGCCCGGCAGTCATGAGCACGGTCGGCCGCGCGCTCGAACGAGCCACCGGCTGGCGGGTCCTGCACGACGTCCGGTGGCCGGGTCACCCGCAGGCCCGGCTGGCGCACGTCGCCGTCGGTCCCGGTGGTGTGGTCGTGGTCCTCGAGGACGGCCCCGGCCTGCACGAGGGGGTGCGCGACGGCCAGGCGGAGAACCTGTCCTGCGCGACCGCCGCCGTGACCGCGCTGCTCGGCCCCACCTATCGCAGGTCCGTGCGCGGCCTGCACGCCGTCGAACGTCGTGGCGGCGGGTCGACCCGCGCCGCCGTCGTCCCGGCCGATCTGCTGCCCGACGTGCTCGCCTCGCTGCCCGAGGTGCTGACCCCGGTGGAGACCGTGGTCGTCGCCGCGCACCTGCGGGTGGCGCTGGACCCGTCGGGCGGGGCCCGCCGCGTGACCCGGGTCCCGCAGCCGTCGCCCGCGGCCGAGCCCGGCACCGCGCAGAGCGCGCCCGCCCCGGCGCGACGGCGCTGGTGGCCGCTCGGACCGGGCCGGCTCACCGCCCTGCTGCTTGCCGTCGGCCTGGCGGTGCCGTGGGCCGTCGCGGCGACGACGCACACCCTCTGATCGGACCGCGCCGGGAACCGGCCGGGACCACGGTTCGTTGCGGCGGATGTGAGTGTGCGCGAAAATCGGCCGGTGCCATGGCTCCGACGTGCAGGTCTGCTTGTCCTGGGCGCGGCGGCGGTGCTGGTCGGGTTCGCCCCGGCCGCATCGGCGACCGACCCGTTGACGTTGACGTCCGAGGTGACCGACCAGGCAGGGGTGCTGAGCACCGCTCAGCTCGCGCAGGTGCAGTCGGCGGTCGACAAGCTGGCCGCGGACACCGAGTACCAGCTCTACGTCGTGCTGCTGCCGGACTTCTCCGGGCAGACGGCGGCCGACTGGGTCACCACGACGGCCACGCGCAGCGGCCTCGGCCCGCAGGACTTCGTGCTGGCGTTCAGCACGCAGGCGCCCTACCAGTACCGCCTCGCCCCGCAGTCGTCGGGGTCGATCACGAGCAGCGAGGTCGAGGCCGTCGCGGCGTCGGTCGAGGACAACCTGCGCGCGGCCAAGACCTCGGGTGACTGGGCGAGCGCGGCGGTGACGGCCGCGACCGGTCTCGACGCGGCGGCGACCTCCACCACCACCTCGACCGGCACCTCGTCCGGGATGAGCCTCGGGACGGTGCTGCTCATCGGGTTCGCGGTGATCGCCGTGATCGCGCTGATCGCGACCGCGCGGCGGCGGCGCACGGTCGCCGCCGGCCCTGCGCTGCCGGGTCCGGACGGGACGCCGCAGATCGTCGACCCGTTCGCCGATGTGCCGACGGCCGAGCTCGACCGCCGCTCGTCGGCCGCGCTCGTGCGCCTCGACGACGCGCTGCGCGGCTCGGAGCAGGAGCTCGGCTTCGCCCAGGCGCAGTTCGGCGAGGACTCGACCAGCCAGTTCGCCGAGGTGCTGGCCCGGGGCAAGACCCGGGTCACCGAGGCGTTCCGGCTGCGCCAGACCCTCGACGACGACGTGCCGGACACCGAACCGCAGGTGCGGGCCACCGCGGCCCAGATCCTGGCGCTGTGCACGCAGACCGCCGAGGAGCTCGACGGCCAGAAGGCCGCCTTCGACCAGCTCCGCTCGGTGCAGGACAGGGTGGGCGATGCGCTGGACGCCCATGAGCGGTCGGTCGCGACCCAGCGGGCGCGGATCGAACCGGCCCGCGCCACCGTGACCACGCTCGCCGCACGGTTCCCGGCGACGTCGCTGACCTCGGTCGTCGACAACGCCGACCAGGCCCAACGGCTGCTCGCGGACGTCGAGACCACGATCGCTCACGGCCGGGCCGCCGTCGCCGCGGGCGACAAGGCCGAGGCGGTCGGCTTCGCCAAGGCGGCCGAGGGCGCGCTCGCGCAGGTGGACCGCCTGCTCGACGCGATCGACGTGGCCGGTGACGAGCTCGCGACCATCGGACCGCGGCTGCAGGCGGCCGTCGCGTCGATCTCGGCGGATCTGGCGGATGCGGCACGGCTGGCCCCGCAGGACGTGGATGTCCAGGCCCGCTCACAGGAGGCCCGGGACGCGATCACGGTGGCCCAGGCCGCAGCGGCCGGCTCGGGGGACCCGTTGGCGGCGCTGTCCCGGATCACGGTGGCCGAGGCGGCCATCGACGGCGCGCTGGCGCCGCTGCGTGAACGCGACGAGCAGCACGGGCGCACCCGCGCGCTGGTCGACCAGACCCTGGGCCGGGTCGCCTCGGCCGTCCGGGCGACCAACGACTACATCGAGACCCGGCGCGGCGCGGTCGGACCGCAGGCCCGCACGCGCCTGGCCGAGGCCGACCGGCTGGCCCGTCAGGCCGATGCCCGCAAGGGTGCCGAGCCGGACGCCGCGCTCGCCGAGGCCCAGCAGGCCGAACAGCTGGTCGGCGAGGCCCAGCAGCTCGCCCAGCTCGACGTGGAGCATGACGAGCAGAACCGACGCGGTCCCGGCGGGTTCGGCGGATCGGGCGGCGGCAACAACCTGGGCGGCATGGTGCTCGGCGGTCTGCTGCTCGGCGAGCTCCTCGGGGGCGGCCACGGGGGCGGCGGCGACGGCGGCGGGTTCGGCGGCGGCTGGGGTGGCGGCGGCGACCTCGGCGGCGGAGGAGGCTTCGGGGACGGCGGGTTCGGCGGCGGCTTCTAGCGGCCGCCCGCACGGGGCATGACACCGACGACGACAGCAGGACGGCGCCGCCGCCATGGTGGTCGACGGCACGAGGAACCGACGAGGAAGAGCGAGGACCATGACCGAGAAGCAGTCCATCTTCGGCCGCATCGCGCAGCTGACCAGGGCCAATGTCAACGCACTGCTGGACCAGGCCGAGGACCCGGCCAAGATGATCGACCAGCTGGTCCGCGACTACACCAACTCGATCGCCGATGCCGAGCAGGCGGTCGCGCAGACCATCGGCAACCTCCGGCTCGCCGAGCAGGACTACAACGAGGACGTGACCGCCTCGCGCGACTGGGGAACCAAGGCCCTGGCCGCCTCGAGCCGCGCCGACCAGTACCGGGCGGCCGGCGACGGCCCGAACGCCGACAAGTTCGACGCGCTCGCCAAGGTCGCGCTCGGCAAGCAGATCACCGCCGAGCGGGAGGCCAGGGAGGCCGAGCCGCTCATCGCCTCCCAGCGCGAGACGGTCGAGAAGCTCAAGGTCGGCCTGACCGCCATGAAGGAGAAGCTCGGGCAGGTCAAGTCGCGCCGCGACACCCTGGTGGCCCGGCAGAGGTCGGCCCAGGCGCAGCAGAAGGTGCAGCAGGCGATCGGCTCGATCAACGTGCTGGACCCGACGAGCGAGCTGTCGCGGTTCGAGGACAAGGTGCGCCGCGAGGAGGCCCTCGCCCAGGGACAGGCGGAGATCGCCGCCTCATCGCTGGACGCCCAGTTCGCCGAGCTCGAGGCGTCGGGCGAGCAGATCGAGGTCGAGGCCCGGCTCGCGGCGCTGAAGTCCGGCGGCAGCGCACCGCAGATCGCCCCGACCGCGGTCACGCCCCCCGCCCAGATCGAGGCCTGAGCCTGCCTCACCCCCGGACCCCCGTCGTGCCCGCGGCCGACGGGGGTCCGTCGCGTCCGGGCGTCACCCCGTTCACGCAGCCGACATCCAGCAGGTTCCCAGGTACGTCGCACAGACTGTGCCCATGAGCACTGCCGATCACAGCGAGGCGCGTCTGCTCGTCGTCGATGACGAGCCCAACATCCGTGAGCTGTTGGCGACGAGCCTGCGGTTCGCCGGTTTCGAGGTCCATACCGCGGCCGACGGGAACCAGGCGCTGCGGGTGGCCAAGGAGGTCGACCCGGACCTCGTCGTGCTCGACGTGATGATGCCGGACATGGACGGCTTCACGGTCACCCGGCGGCTGCGCGAACGCGGTCAGCACGTGCCGGTGCTGTTCCTCACGGCCCGCGACGAGACGGCCGACAAGGTGCAGGGCCTCAC
>JAHIJU010000347.1 GCA_018898235.1 Actinomycetota bacterium
CCATGGCGGCCTGGTGGTTGGCGAGCAGACCGGCGGAGGAACCGGCACCCTGCTGCGCGGAGGTGGTGAGGAAGCCGTCGTTGAACGGCTTGGTCCCGGCGAAGGTCGCGAGGTCCTCACCGGCCTTGGTCCAGCACGGGTCGTCGAACTTCTGCGTCGACGCGGCCTTGGCCAGGGTGTCCGCGCTGCACTCGCGCAGGGCGAAGAAGTAGTACCAGTGCGCGGCCGGCCAGGCGTCCTTGCCACCGAGCGCGATCGGCGAGACGCCGGCCGCCTTGAGCTTGGTGACCGCGGCGTCCAGGTCGTTCATCGTCGTGGGGAGCGTGGTGATGCCGGCCTTGGCGAACAGGTCCTTGGAGTACCAGAAGCCACCCGGCAGGGCGGCGTTCGGCATCGCGTAGATCTTGCCGTCCTGCTCCTCGGCCTTGAACGAGCCCTCGGGGATGAGCGCCTTGGTCGCATCGGTCACCGAGTCGGTGATGTCCATGAGCTGACCGGCGTCGACCATCGCGGCCATCTTGCCGCCGCCGCGCTGCAGGAAGATGTCCGGCGCGTCGCCGGAGTTGAGCGCGGTCTGGAGCTTGCCGTCCAGGTCCTCGTTCTGGATCGCCTGGATGTTGATGGTGACCTCGGGGTGCAGCTTCTGGAACGAGGCTGCGGTGTCGACCCAGAACTGCTTGCCGTCACCGGTCGTCGAGTTGTGCCACAGCGTCATCGTGACGGGGCCACCGCTGCTGGCGTCGCCAGAGCTGCTGCTTCCACCGCCACATGCGGTGAGTCCCGCAGCTCCCAGGAGGAGGGCGGTCGACACCGCCACGGCCTTTGCGATCTTCATGTGATCTGTCCTCTTCGTTGAGCGAATCAGAGTGCAGGTCCCCGGCCCCCGAGAGGGTTGCAGCACCTGCGAGTGGCTCGCGCCTTGTGTCACGCGACCTGTGGGTGCCGGGTCAGGTCGGTCCCCATCACCTGGCCCCGGAGGGCCCCCGGCAGGACGCCACACCCGCGGGTTGCACCGGGTGCGGCGCCGTCTGGCGTCATCGTCGAACTCCTCGTCGTCGTCGACTGGGAACAGAACGGGACTCTTGCAGCGCCGACACAGCCCTGTCAAACGTTATCGATACCGTTTTCCAAACTGTAATGTGGGGGCATGGCCCGCCGCGTGACGATCACCGATGTCGCTCAGGCGGCCGGTGTCTCCGTCGCCACCGTCTCCAAGGTGATCAACGGCCGGTACGGCGTCTCCACCACCACCTCGACCCACGTGCTCGGGGTGGTCGACAAGCTCGGCTTCGAGTCCAGCCTGGTCGCCCGCTCGCTGCGCTCCACCCGCACCCACGTCCTCGGGATCCTGGTCGCCGAGTTCGAGCCGTTCAGCGCCGAGATCCTCAAGGGCGCCGGCGCCGGTCTGGAGGACTCGGACTACGAGCTCCTCGCCTACACCGGCGCCAAGCACAGCGGTGGCACCGGCTGGGAGCGCCGCTACCTGTCCCGGCTCTCCGGCACGCTCATCGACGGCGCCATCCTCGTGACCCCCACCGTGGTCGACGTCGGTGCCCAGGTGCCGCTCGTGGCCATCGACCCGCACGCCGGCCCGGGCGACCTGCCCAGCATCGAGTCGGACAACCTCGCCGGCGGGCTGCTGGCCACCCGGCACCTCATCGAGATCGGCCACCGCCGGATCGCCTTCCTCGCGGGCCGCCCCGACCTGGAGTCGTCCCGGCTGCGCGAGGCCGGGTACCGCCAGGCGCTCGCCGAGGCCGGTCTGCCCGTCGACGACGACCTCGTCCGGTCCGGCGACTACCTGCGCGAGACCGCCTTCCGACCGGTGCTCGACCTGCTGTCCCGGCCCGACCGCCCGACGGCCGTGTTCGCCGGCAACGACCTGTCCGCGATCGGGGCGATGGACGCCGCCGCCCAGCTCGGCCTCGACGTTCCCGGCGACCTGTCGGTGATCGGCTTCGACGACATCCCCGAAGCGGCCCAGACGAACCCGCCACTGAGCACCGTGCGTCAGCCGATCCAGGAGATGGGCGCCACCGCCGTCCGGATGCTCATCGCGCTCCTCGACGGCGGCACGCCGGCGCCCAGCCATGTACGGCTGCCCACCTCGCTCGTGCAGCGCGCGAGCACCGCACCGCCGCGCTGACCCTGCACTCGACCCCGGACGTCCGCGGGATCAGCCCTAGGCTCGTCCCATGAGCGACGAGGGACTGCGTCTCGCCCGGGACAAGATGCGCGCCGCGGCTGTCGAGCCGACCGCGATCGACGTCTTCGCCCACTACTACCGGGCGCTCGAGGCCGGGGCCACCGGCCTCATCCCCGAGAGCTCGATCTCGCCCCTGCTCGACCCGCCCCGGCTCGACGCGGTCGAGGTCGGCGAGGCCGCGGCCCGCGAGGCGCTCGGCGCCACCGTCGTGCTCAAGCTCAACGGTGGCCTGGGCACGTCGATGGGCATGGACAAGGCCAAGTCGCTGCTGCCGGTGCGCGACGGGCGCAGCTTCCTCGACCTCATCGTCGACCAGGTGCTCACCGCCCGGCAGCGGTACGGCGCCCGGCTGCCGCTCGTGCTGATGGACTCCTTCCGCACCCGGGACGACTCGCTGGCCGCCCTGGCCGGGTACCCCGAGCTGGCGGTCGACGGTCTGCCCCTGGACTTCCTGCAGAACTCCGAGCCCAAGCTGCGCGCCGACGACCTCACCCCGGTGAGCTGGCCCGCGGACCCGTCGCTCGAGTGGTGCCCGCCCGGCCACGGCGACATCTACACCGCGCTGCTCGGTTCCGGGCTGCTGGACCGGCTGCTCGACGCCGGGTTCCGGTACGCCAGCGTGTCGAACTCCGACAACCTGGGTGCGGCACCCGACCCACGGATCGCCGGCTGGTTCGCCGCCTCGGGCGCGCCCTACGCGGCCGAGCTGTGCCGCCGTACCGCGGCCGACCGCAAGGGCGGGCACCTGGCGGTCCGCAAGGCCGACGGCCGGCTCATCCTGCGCGACACCGCCCAGACCTCGGCCGATGAGATGCACTACTTCACCGACACCGACCACCACCCCTACTTCCACACGAACAACCTGTGGTGGGACCTGCGCCAGCTCAAGGACGCGCTGGTCGAACGCGGGGCCGTGCTCGGGCTGCCGCTCATCAAGAACGTCAAGACGGTCGACCCGACCGACTCCTCCTCGCCGCAGGTGGTCCAGGTCGAGACCGCCATGGGCGCCGCGATCGAGGTGTTCGAGGGGGCGACCGCGATCGTCGTGGAGCGGGCCCGGTTCCTGCCGGTGAAGACCACCAACGACCTGCTGCTGCTGCGCTCGGACGCCTACGACCTGGCCGACGACGGCACGCTGCGCCTGGTGCCGGTGCAGGCACCGCTGGTCGACCTGGCGCCGGCGCACTACAAGACCGTGGGCCGGTTCGACGCCCACTTCCCCGCGGGCGCCCCGTCGTTGCGCGCGGCCACCTCGCTCACGGTGGCCGGCGACTGGACCTTCGGGTCCGATGTCGTCGTCACCGGTGACGTGACCCTGCCCGACGACGGCGGCCCGCACACCCTCCCACCCGGAACCACCCTCACCCCCTGACCCCGCCGGGCCGAGCTGGGCCGGGCCGGGCGGGCCGGGCCGGGCCGGGCTGGGCCGAGCTGGGCCGGGCCGAGCCGGGCCGGGCCGAGCTGGGCTGGGCCGAGCGGGGCCGAAACTGGTCGGTTCGGGGGCCCTCGGCGGCGTGTCGCCCGCCCCAACCGCCCAGTTCTGGCCCACACCCCAGCCGCCCGGCCCTGAGCACCCCGGGCTTGGCCCGACCGCCAGCCCAACCCGCCCCAACCGCCCAGTTTCGGCCCGGGACCTAGCCACCCCGCCCTGAGCACCCCGGGCTTGGCCCGACCGACGGCCCGGCCCGGACCCGGACCCGCCTCAAGGTCGCCCCCGCCCCACCCACCGCCATGTCGGATTCTCGCTAGCCTGCAGCCGTCCGACAGGCCAGGATCAACCCGTGGACGAAACAGCCTGCAGGGCCGCGGTGCGCAGCCGGGACTCCCGGTTCGACGGTCGGTTCATCCACGCGGTGACCTCGACCGGCATCTACTGCCGCCCGTCGTGCCCCGCCCGCACCCCGGCCGAGGCGCACATGCGGTTCTACCCGACGGCCGCCGCCGCCCAGGCCGCCGGGTACCGCGCCTGCAAGCGCTGCCGCCCCGACGCGAGCCCCGGCTCCCCCGAGTGGGACGTGCGCCGCGACACCGTGGCCCGGGCCGTGCGGCTGATCGCCGACGGGCTCGTCGACCGAGACGGCGTGCCCGGGTTGGCCGGTGCGGTCGGCTACTCGCAGCGCCAGCTCGAACGGCTCGTGCAGGCCGAGCTCGGCGCCGGCCCGCTCGCCCTGGCGCTGGCCCGCCGCGCCCAGAACGCCCGCACGCTCGTGGAGTCCACCGACCTGCCGATGGCCCAGATCGCCTTCGCCGCGGGCTACCGCTCGATCCGCGCCTTCAACGACGCCCTGCGCGCGGTCTACGCGAGCACGCCGAGCGACCTGCGCGCGGCGGCGCGGCGGGCTCCCGGGCCGCCCGGGGTGATCGAGCTGCGCCTGACCTACCGCCGGCCGTTGGAGGTCTCGAACCTGCTGGGGCACCTGGTCGCCACCGCGGTCCCCGGCGTCGAGGAGTGGCGCGACGGGGCCTACCGCTCGACCGTCCGGCTGCCGCACGGCTGGGGGATCGTCGCCGTCCGGCCGCCGCACGACGGCGCGTTCACGGTGCGGCTGCGGCTGCACGACACCCGGGACCTGCCCGCGGCGGTGGCCCGCACCCGCCGCATGCTCGACCTGGACGCCGATCCGGTCGCTGTCGACACGGCGCTGGCCGACGACCCGCACCTGGCCCCCCTGGTCGCGGCCGTCCCCGGCCGCCGGGTGCCCCGCACGCTTGACCCGCAGGCGATGGCGCTGCGCGCGGTGCTCGGCCAGCAGGTGTCCACCGCCGCCGCCCGCACCCACGCCGGGCGGCTGGTCGAGGCCCTCGGCGATCCGGTCGAGGACCCCGACGGCGGCCTCACCCACCTGTTCCCCACGGCCGGCGCCCTCGTCGAGCACCCCGAGCAGGTCGCCGCCGCCCTGGCCATGCCGGCCGCCCGACGCACCACCCTGCTGGCGCTCGCCACGTCCCTGGCCGACGGCACGCTGCGGCTCGACCCGGGCGCGGACTGGGACGAGGCGCGCCGCACCCTGGCCGCGCTACCCGGCGTCGGTCCGTGGACCGTGGAGACCGTGGCGATGCGTGCCCTCGGCGACCCCGACGCCTTCACCGCCACCGACCTGGGGGTGAAGGCGGCGGCTCGCACCCTCGGGCTGCCCACCGGTGGCGCTGCCCTGCTGCGCGCCGCGGCCCACTGGGCCCCATGGCGCGCCTACGCCGTCCAGCACCTGTGGGCCCTGTCCCCGCACCCCGTCAACCAGCTCCCGGAGCAGCCATGAGACACACCGTCATCGAGTCCGTGATCGGACCGCTCACCCTCGTGCTCGACGAGGACGGCACGCTCACCGGCCTCTACATGGCCGGGCACAGCCCCGCACCCCTCCCCGGGCGGCTCGGGCCACAGGTCGGCCCGCAGGGCTTCGACGCCGTGATCGACCAGCTCGGCGAGTACCTCGACGGACGCCGCCTCGCGTTCGACCTGCCGACCCGGGTGGTCGGCACGCCGTTCCAGCTCCAGGTCTGGGCCGCGCTGCGCGAGGTGCCGTACGGCGCGACCACCACCTACGGCGCCCTGGCCCGGTCGATCGGCCGTCCCACGGCGGCCCGCCCCGTCGGCGCCGCCGTGGGCCGCAACCCGCTGTCGATCGTCGTGCCGTGCCATCGCGTCGTGGGCACCGACGGCACGCTCACGGGCTATGCCGGCGGGCTCGACCGCAAGACGTACCTGCTGGCAGTCGAACGCGCGGCCGCCGAGGTCTGAGGGTGCCGTCCACCGTCCCGGAGCGGCGCCTCGGTCTCAGGCCACCGCGATGAGCAGCATCGTCACCGCGGCGCCCGTCGCCAGGTTGAGCCACAGGAACGTCCGCCAGCCCGCGTTGGCCCGTTCGCAGCTCAGGTCGTCGACCCACCAGAACCGCGCGGTGCTCACGGCGTAGGGCAGGGGCAGCACGGCCGCGAGCACCCCGGGCCACGGCAGCGCCAGCAGCACACCGGCCGCGACGACGTACGCCAGCACGGAGGCCCGTGCCGTGGTCCGGGCGCCGAGCACGGTCGCCACCGAGGCGATGCCGCCGTCCCGGTCGGCCTGCACGTCCTGCACCGCACCGAAGGCGTGCGAGGCCATCCCCCACAGCACGAACGCGATGAGCACCGGCCAGATGCTGCGCGAGGTGAGCGTGGCCCCGGCCAGCACGAGCCCGTAGACCAGCGGCCCGACGAAGTGCAGCGCCGAGGTCGCCGAGTCCAGCACCGGGCGTTCCTTGAACCGCAGCCCCGGCGCCGAGTAGGCCACCACGAGGAACAGCACGGCCAGCAGCACGGCCCCGGCGGCCACCGACCCGGCCAGCAGCAGCCACACCACGAACGGCACGACGAGCACGCCCGCGGCCACGAGCACCCTGCGGTGCACCGCGCGCGCCTGGTCAGGCGGCACCAGCCCGCCCTCGATCCCGCCCTTGCGCGGGTTCGCCAGGTCCGAGGCGTAGTCGAACACGTCGTTCACGCCGTACATGAGCAGGTTGTACGGCACCAGGAAGAACAGCGTCCCGACCACGAGCGCCACGTCGACCCGACCGCCCGTGGCCACCAGGTAGCCGGCGGCGAACGGGTAGGCGGTGTTGACCCAGGAGAACGGCCGCGAGGCCGCGAGCAGCGCCCTCATCGGCCCTCACCGTCCGCCGTCCGCACCCGCGCCCGGCGCCCCAGCACCGTCCACAGCACCGGCATCGCCACCCCGGCCGCCACCGCATAGGCGAAGTCCTCCAGCGGCGCGCCCCACACCCGCACCCCCAGGATCTTCGCCGGGTCGAACACGTACAGCCCCACCCGGATCATGAGCGTGTCGAAGACGACGGTGAGCGCGCACAGCACGACGACGGCCCCCACCACCGGCCACACCCGCAGCCGACGCAGCACCGGCAGGCTCACCGCGAGCAGCACCGCGAGAACGAGGAGGTTGAGCACGAGGTTCGTCACTCCCCCACCCCCGGCTCCGACGGGCGCGGTTCGACCCGGCCGGCCCGCTCCGTCCCCGGCCGCCCACCGGCCCACCGGTCGAACCATCGCCAGGCCAGCAGCCCGCTGTAGCAGAGCAGCGCCAGGAAGAACGCCTCCTCGACAGGCAGCTCGGGCGCCAGCTGCAGCCCGGTCATGTGCGGGGAGTCACCGCGGGCGAAGATGCCCAGCCCGAGCCCGGCCAGGTCCCAGCCGAGGAACCCGACGACGCCGATCCCCAGGCACCAGGCGGTGCGCCGGGCATCGGCCCAGAACGCGAGGGTGAACCGTCGGTCCAGCACCGCGAGCCCGCCGAGACTCACCATCAGGGCCGCCAGGTAGGCGAACCGCGTCATCGTCCCTGCCTGCCGCGGGCGGTCTCGTCCCACAACCCGTGCGGCAGCGCCGAGCCGAGGAACCCGGGGCGCAACGCTTCGGGCAGCGGGTGCGCCGAGCGCTCGCCCAGCAGTCGCTTGACCGCGAGCTCGGCCGAGATGAGCACCATCGGGATACCCACGCCCGGGGTGGCGCCGGCGCCCACGTGCAGCAGGTTCGGCACCTTCGCCGAGGCACCGCCCGGACGCAGCATGGCCGACTGGCGCAGCGTGTGCTCCAGGCCGAGCGCCGTGCCGCGCCACGCCGACATGTCGCGCGCGAAGTCCACCGGGGCGACCACCCGCCGCGTCACCACCCGGCCGCGCAGGTCGTCGATGCCCGCCCAGGTGCCGATCTGGTCGAGGTAGCGGTCGGCGTGCGCCTCGACCTCGGCCCGGTCGACGCCGAGGGCCGGGTCGGCCGGGAACGGGACCAGGACGAACAGGGTCTCGTGCCCGGGCGGGGCGAGGGCGGGCTCGGTCGCGCTCGGCCGGGAGACGTACAACGAGGCCACCTGCGGCACCCGCAGCCCGTCGGGCGGTGTGCTGCGCCCCTGACCGAGGATCGCCTCGAAGTTCGCCGGCCAGTCCCTGGTGAAGAACAGCGAGTGGTGGGCGAGCTCGGGCAGTGGCCCGCGCACCCCGGCCATGACGAGCAGGGCCGAGATCCCCGGCCCGCGGTGCTCCCAGCTCGCCTCGGGCAGGTCGGCGTACGCCGGTGCCAACAGCTCCGTCTCGGTGTGGTGCCGGTCGGTGTCGGCCAGCACGAGGTCGGCCTCGACCAGCTCGCCGTCCGCCAGCCGCACCCCGGTGGCGTGCCCGCGTCGACGCGGGTGGCGACCGCTGCGCGCGGCGGGGCGCACTTCGATCGCCGTGACGTCGGCACCGGTGCGCACCGTCACGCCCTCCTCGCGGGCGATCTGCTCGAGCGCCTCGACCAGGGTGTACATCCCGCCCCGGGGGTAGAACACGCCCTGACCGAGGTCGAGGTGGCTCATCAGCGAGTACAGCGCCGGCACCCGGTAGGGGGAGCTGCCGAGGAACACCGCGTGGTAGCCGAGCGCCTGGCGCAGCATCGGGTCCTGCACGGTGCGCGCCACGTGCTCGGCCAGGGTGTGGGTGAGCAGCCCGCCGAGCGTCCCGGCACGGGCCGCCAGCTGGGCCGAGGCCAACCGGGTGGGGTCCTCGAAGGTCGTGTACAGGACGTGGTCGAGCGCGAGCCGGTAGGCCTCCTGCGCCTGACGGCGGTAGCCCTCGATCGCGGCCGCCGCCCCGGGTTCGATCGCCTCGAACGCCGCCGCCCGGGCGACCGGGTCGCGGACCAGCTCGAACGGGGCGGCCGGGCCGTCCCCGTCCGGTTCGGTGAACAACCGGTACACCGGATCCAGCTCGACCAGGTCGAGGTGGTCGACGACCCGACGCCCGAGCAGCGCGAACGCGTGCTCGACGACCTCGGGCATGAAGTACCAGGACGGCCCCGTGTCGAACGTGAAGCCGTCGACCTCCAGCCGACCGGCCCGGCCGCCCACCCGGTCCTGGCGTTCGAGCAGCGTGACCTGGGCGCCGCCGCGGGCCAGCAGCGCGGCGGCCAGCAGCCCCCCGATCCCCCCACCGACGACGACGGCCCGCACCGCGCTCATCGGCCCACCTGCCCGGCCCCGGTCGACGCGGTGGCGGTGCGGGCGGCGACGGTGCGAGTGACGGCGCGGGTGGCGACCACGAGCTTGACCGGGTCGGGCACCCGGACCCGGCGGGTGGCGAGCTCGGCGGGCGGCAGCGCGCTCAGCCGGCGCAGCAGGTCCTCGTACAGCGCCAGGGTGACCGCGACCGCGCAGCGCGCCCGCAGCGGCAGCTCGTCGAGGCACTCCCGCGCGGTGCGCAGGTCACCGGCGACATCGTCGAGCACCTCGGCGGCGTCGGCCGCGGACAGCTGACCGGGGGCCGAGCCTGGGAAGTAGGCCCGGCCGAGGTCCGTCCCGTCCGCGCCGAGGTCCCGCAGGAAGTTGACCTTCTGGAACGCCGCGCCGAGCGCCTGCGCACCGGCGAGCGCCCGCGTCCCGGGGCGGCGCACGGGTGCCGCCGGGGCCCGGCCGTCGTTGAGGAACACCTTGAGGCACATCACCCCGACCACCTCGGCCGAACCGTGCACGTAGGCACGGTAGCTGGCCTCGTCGTGCCGCACGACGTGCAGGTCGGCGCGCATCGAGGCGAAGAACGGCCCGGTCTCCTGCGCGTCGATCCCGGTGTGCCGGGCGGTGCGGGCGAAGGCGTGCACGACCAGGTTCGCGGAGTACCCGGTGTCCAGGGCCCGCGCGGTCGCGGCCTCCAGCTCGTCGAGCTCGGCGGCGGCGGTCGGTCCGCGGTAGGTGTCGACCACCTCGTCGGCCAGTCGCACGAGGCCGTACACCGCCCGGATGTCGCGGCGGGCGGTGCGGCCAAGGAGCCGGGTGCCCAGCCCGAACGACGTGGAGTAGGCCGACAGCATCCGGGCCGCGGTGCGGGCCGCCACCTGGTCGTAGCGCACCCGGGGATCGACGGTCACGGCTCAGCGCCCCCGTTCGGTGAGGTCGCCGACCAGGGTGCCGAGGTGGTCGGCCAGGGTCGCGGGCAGTCGGGCGCCGGCGAGCTCGACCGCGGACCGCGTGGCGGCGCGGGCGACGGCCCGCACCGATTCCACCGCACCGGTGGCGCGCATGACGGCCCGGACCCGGGCCGCCCCGAGCTCATCGAGGTCGCGGTGGCCGATGTGGCGGCGCAGCACGTCGCGACCCGCCTCGTCGGCCAGCTCCCAGGTGGTGCGCAGCAGCGCCGTCCGTTTGCCGTCCCGCAGGTCGGAGAGCACCGACTTGCCGGTGACGGCCGGGTCGCCGAACACCCCGAGCTCGTCGTCGACGAGCTGGTAGGCGACGCCCAGCCGCAGCCCGATCTCGCCGAGCGCGGCCAGCTGGTCCGGTCCGGCACCGGCGAGCAGCCCCCCGGCCAGCAGCGGCATCCGCCCGGAGTAGTCGGCAGTCTTGAGCTCGGCGACCGCGAGCGCCTCCACCTCGTACGGTGCGCTGAGCTCGGCCCGCACATCGAGCAGCTCCCCGGCCACCGTGGTGCGGATGCTGGCGGCGAGGAGCTCGACGAGCCGCACGCGCACGGCAGGAGCCGCCGGCGCCGCCGCGACCAGCCCGAACGCTGCGGCGATCCCCGCATCGCCGGCGAGCACGGCAGCGGCGGTGACCTGGTCGTCGACCACCCGAACGGGCCACCCCGCAGCGGTCAGCCGACGGCGGGTGGCACCGGCGACGTTGGGTCGCCCGCGCCGGACCTCGTCATGGTCGAGCAGGTCGTCGTGCACGAGCATCGCCGCGTGCAGCACCTCGGTCGCGGCGGCCACGGCGACGGCGTCCGCGGCATCGCCGCCGCCGAGGCCGAGGTAGGCGGCGAGCACGAGCCGCGGCCGCACCAGCTTGCCGCCGAGCCCGGCACCGAGGTCGTCCCAGAGCTGGGCGCAGGCCTCGCCCCGGTCGGCGACCTCGGCTCGGTGCTCGCGCACCAACCGGTCGAGCGTGTCCCGGACCTGGTGCAGTCCGTCGTCCACCCGGGGGCCGAAGGCGTCGGCGTCGCGTGGAGGGCCTGACGGTGGGCGCGGGTGCGCCCCGGCGTAGGCGGACTCGTCCTGGGCCTCGTCCTGGGCCTGGGCGACGGCGTGCTCCACGAAGCCCTCCACGGTCGTCGGGTCAGCGGCGAATACTCAGGGTACTGAGCATTTCCAGACCTGCCACTCGACCGGTGCAGTGACCAGCAGAGGCCCGCGCCGGAGTAGGCTTGTATACCTCATGCATACAACGATCGATCGGCCTGCCCCGAGCGCGGCGCAGACCGTCTACCTCACGCTCAAGCGTCGGATCCTGGACGGCGAGCTCGCCGGTGGCGACATGGTCGGCGAACAGGCCGTCGCCGACGAGCTCGGGGTGAGCCGCACCCCCGTCCGCGAGGCGCTCGGCCGGCTGCAGGCCGAGGGCTGGCTCAAGGTCCACCCCCGGCGGGGCGCCGTCATCACCGCCCCCGGCCCCGGCGAACGCGAGGACGTGCTGGCCGCCCGGGCCCTGCTCGAGACCCACGGCGTGCGCACCGCCGTGGCCCGCGGCACCACCCCCGCGCTCACTGCGCGGCTGCGCGCGTCGCTGGACGCCCACGCGCAGGCCCACGACGAGGGCGACCTGGCGGCCGTGGCCACGCTCGACGCCCAGTTCCACGTCGCCCTCGTCGCCGCCGCCGAGAACGCCGTCCTGGACGCCGCGTTCAGCACCATCCGCGACCGGCAGGAGCGGATGACGACCCGCGCGCTGTGGCGCCGCCTCGATGTGGGCGCCCGGGTGCTCGCCGAGCACGAGGAGCTGCTGGGCCTGGTCGCGGCCCGCGACGTCGACGGCTTCGCACGGGCGCTGGACCGGCACATGCACCAGGTGCACGGATGAGCGCCGCCACCGCACGCGCCCCGTGGCTGTCGGTGGGTGCCACGCTGTTCGCCGTCGCCTGGGGCGGCAACGAGTTCACGCCGCTGCTGGTGATGTACCGCACCGACGGGCACATGAGCGCCCTCATGGTCGATCTGCTGCTCGGCGCCTACGTGCTCGGCATCGTGCCCGGTCTGCTGGTCGGTGGGCCGTTGTCCGACCGGTTCGGCCGCCGCCCGCTCATGCTGCCCGCCCCGGTGCTCGGCGCGCTCGGCAGCGCGGTGCTCGCCGCCGGCGCGCACGCCCCGGCGGTCCTGTTCCTCGGACGGATCTGCTCCGGGATCGCGCTCGGCCTGGTGATGGCTGTGGGCACGAGCTGGATCAAGGAGCTGTCCGACCCGAGCCGCGACCCCGGCGTCGACCCGGGTGCCGGTGCCCGCCGCGCCTCGTTGTCGCTCACCGCGGGGTTCGGGCTGGGCGCCGGGGTGGCCGCGGCGCTCGCGCAGTGGGGACCGTGGCACGCCCAGCTCCCGTACCTGGTGAACATCGCGCTCACGATCGCGGCCGGGGTGCTCCTGCTGGGTGCCCCCGAGACCCGCCAGCGCCCGGCGGCCCCCGGCCGGCTCGTGGACGACCTGCGCATCCCGTCCGCTGCGCACCGCCGGTTCCTGCTCGTGGTGGCCCCGACGGCACCGTGGGTGTTCGGCACCGCGGCCAGCGCGTACGCCATCCTGCCGGGGCTGCTGGCGGTCCGGATGCCCGGGGTGGCGATCGGCCTGGCGGGGCTCATGTGCCTGGTCGCCCTGGGCTGCGGCGTCGGGGTGCAGGTGGCCGCGCGCCGGCTGGACACACCGAACTCGGCCCGCGGGGTGGCCGTGGCCATCGCGGTCGCGATCCCCGGCATGGTGCTCGCCGCCCTGACCGCGACCACCAGCTCGGCGACGCTGGGGCTGGTCGCGGCGGCCGTCCTGGGGTCTGCGTACGGTCTGCTGCTGGTCGGCGGGCTGCAGGAGGTGCAGCGCATCGCCGGCCCGGACGACCTGGCCGGGCTGACGGCGGTCTTCTACTCGCTGTCCTACGTCGGCTTCTTCATCCCGGCACTGCTCGCCGGGCTGCACCCGTACCTGGGCTACCCGACGTTGTTCGGGGCCGGTGCCGTGCTCGCCCTGGCCAGCCTGGGGGTGGTGCTCCTCGGCTGGCGCCGCCACCTTCCGACGACGGGCAGCGAGTCCGCGGCGTCGGCGGTGCGAGCCATGCCCGGGCAGCCGACCGCCTGACGTCCCGATGCCCGGTCAGAGCGTCGCGCTGTCAGAGCGTCGCGCTGTCAGAGCGTCGTCAGCCGCCCGGCGAGCTGGTCGAGCACCTTCTCGTCCCCCGCGTAGATGCCTTCGGTGCGCGGCCAGTGCACGACGACGTCGGTGAAGCCGAGCTCCGCAGCCCGGCCCACGCCCTCGAGCACGGTGTCGAGCGAGACCAGTGAGAACACCGGGGCACCGTCCAGCGACAGGTACCGGCGCAGCGGCTCGGCACGCCCGGCCGCCCGCTCGATCTCGTCCATCGCGGCGACCTGGTCGGCCAGCCCCTGCCACCAGCGCTCCTGCGCGGCGACGAGGCCGTCGGTGCCGGACGTCGGGTCGAACGACGGCCCGTAGGTGATCCAGCCCTGCCCGAGCCGCGCGGCCACCGCCATCGCCCGTGGACCCGCCGCCGCGACGGCGAACGGGGTGCGCGGGCGGGCCAGGGTGCCGGGCACCATCCGCGCCTGGTGCGCCTCGTAGTGCTCCCCGCGGTGCTCGGTGACCGGGGCGGTGAGCAGCGCGTCGAGCAGCTCGACGAACTCGATGAACCGGCGCGTGCGCTCGCCCCGCGAGGGCGCCGGTCCGAGCACCCCGGCGTCGAACCCCTCGCCCCCGGCACCGACGCCGAGCACGAACCGCCCGCCGGACACGTCGTCCAGCCCCATGACGTCCTTGGCGAACGGCACCGGGTGCCGGAAGTTCGGCGAGGCGACGAACGTGCCCAGCTCGATGCGCGTCGTCACCGCGGCCGCGGCGGCCAGCAGCGGCACCGTCGCGAACCACGGCTCGTCGGCCAGGCTGCGCCACGCGAGGTGGTCGTAGGTCCACGCATGGGCGAACCCGAGCTCCTCGACCCGCTCCCAGCGCCGCCGACCGCTCGCCCAGCGTTCCTGCGGCAGGATCACCACCCCGACGTCGACCATCACGCGACCCTACGGCCCGGCACCCACACGGGGCCCGCGGGCCCCACCGACCGCCCGCTGCGTCGCACCCCGGCCCGGCGGGGTTCAGGACCGCGTTCAGGCGTGCGTGCGCCCCTCATGAGCCATATGGGCCGCCGGTTCGAGCTGGAAGGTGCAGTGCTCGACGTCGAAGTGCCCGGACAGGCAGGTGTGCAGCGCATCGAGCACCCCGCCGGACGCGCCGCACCCGAACACCTCGTCGCTCACCACGACGTGCGCCGAGAGCACCGGGACGCCCGAGGTGATGGTCCAGGCGTGCAGGTCGTGCACGTCGACCACACCGGGCAGCCCGACGATGTGGGTGCGCACCGCATCCAGGTCGACCCCGTCCGGCGTGGCCTCGAGCAGCACGTGCGCGACGTCCCGCAGCAGCGCCACGGCCCGCGGCACGATGAGCAGCCCGATGACGACCGAGGCGATCCCGTCAGCGGCCGCGAACCCGGTGGTGAGCAGCACGACCGCGGCCACGATCACCGCGAGCGAGCCGAGCAGGTCGCCCAGCACCTCCAGGTAGGCGCCGCGCAGGTTGAGCGAGGTCGACTGACCGGCGGCCAGCAGCCGCATCGAGACCGCGTTCGCGACCAGGCCGAGCACCGCGACCGCGAGCATCGGACCGGCGGCGACCGGCGGCGGGTCGAGCGCCCGCCGCACCCCCTCGACCAGCACGATCACCCCGACGGCGGCGACGACCAGACCGTTCACCAGCGCCGCGAGGATCTCGGCCCGCTGCCAGCCGAAGGTGGCCGACGCCGTCGCCGGCCGCGCGGCCAGCCGGGCGGCGATGAGGGCCAGGATGACGCCGCCGGCATCGGTGAGCATGTGGCCGGCGTCGGCCAGCAGGGCCACCGAGCCCGAGACCACGGCGCCGGCCACCTCGACCGCCATCACGGTGAGGGTGATCGCCAGGACGACCGTCAGCCGCCCGCGGCCGGCCTGCGTGGCCGTGCCATGGCTGTGGCCGTGCCCGGTCCCTGGGGTGCCGGGGTGCCCGGCGCTCACAGCCGCTCCAGTCGTGTGACGACGCGTTCGGCCGCGCCGAGCAGCCCGTCGACCTCGGCGTCCGCCAACGCGTACCAGGTGGCCCGCCCCTGTGGCGTCGCTGTGACCAGACCGGCCGCGCGCAGCACCGCGAGGTGCCCGGACACGGTCGACTGCGCGAGCCCGAGGGCCGCCGTCAGGTCGGTGACCCGCCGGGGCGCCTCGGCCAGCAGGTGGACGAGGGACAGCCGCGCCGGTTCGGCCAGGGCCCGCAGCACGTGCACCACCTCGACGTGGGCGTGCGTCGCCGTTCCGTCGTGCAGGTGCAGGCCGACGGTGCCGGCAGCGGGCTGTTCGACATCCGGAAGTTCAATCGCCATAGGACGATGATAGCGGTCTTGGCCGACGAATTGCCCGGTGCGCAGAGCGGGATTCCCGCACCGCGGCAGGATGGCCCCATGGTCACCATGACGCTCGAGGCGTTCGAGGACGCGGTCCGCGATGCCCTCGACCTCATCCCGCCCGAGCTCGCGGCCGTCATGGACGACGTCGTCGTGCTGGTCGCCGACGAGCCGCCGCCCGACGGCCCCGCCGACCTGCTCGGGCTCTACGAGGGGACGCCGCTCACGGAGCGCGACCAGTGGTGGGCCGCAGGCTCGCTGCCCGACCGGATCACGATCTTCCGGCTGCCGACCCTGGCCGTCTGCGACGACGCCGACCAGGTCGCGCACGAGGTCGCGGTCACCGTCGTGCACGAGGTGGCACACCACTTCGGCATCGACGACGACCGCCTCGACGAGCTCGGCTGGGGCTGATCGGCGTCGCCGTCGGGGCCCGGTCGGAGCCGACTTTGGCGATCGGGCCAGTTCCCCGTATGATCGCATCCGGTCTTCCGACGCCTCGACGTCAGGGGCGGTTTGCCCTCATCGTCTAGCGGCCTAGGACCCCGCCCTTTCACGGCGGTAGCACGGGTTCGAATCCCGTTGGGGGTACGAAAAGCAGTAGG
>JAHIJU010000348.1 GCA_018898235.1 Actinomycetota bacterium
CGTTGAACATGAGGGCGAACCCGAGCACGCCCAGGAACGAGGCCGCCAGCCGCAGCAGCTCCAGCACCACCGGGTCGAGCGCGGGTGCGGCCGGAGGGTCGGGGGTGAGTCCGACGAGCACCGAGACACCCCACACCGCGAAGGCCGCCGAGGCGAAGATCATCACGGCGTAGGTCAGCCGCGCCACCCCCGCCGAGAAGTCCAGCTTGGCCAGGTCGAGCGCCCCGGTGACCAGCGGGAACCCCGGCACCAGGAACAACGCGGCCGCGACGTACCCGGCCTCGTGCCGCCCGCCCACGCCCACCACGCCGAGAACCTGGACGAAGCCCAGGTAGGCCAGCGAGGAGACCGCCCCGGCGAGCATCGTCACGCCGAACTGGTTGTAGCCGCGGTGCAGGAAGGAACGGCGCAGTCCCTGCCCGAGGCCCGCGCCCAGGGCCGCGCCGAGGATCTCCACCGGTCCGGCACCGTTGAGGAACGCGAACGCCGCGCACGCGAGAGCCGCCCACAGGGCGTTGACCGACATCCGGTAGAGCGGCGGCTTGGCGGCGATGCGGTCGAGCTCGGCGTCGACGTGCTCGACGGTGACGTGGCCGCGACGGTCGACGTCCTGGGCGAGCCACTCCAGCTCGGCCAGCCGGTCGGTGTTGACCCCGATGGCCCGGACCTCGGTCACCTCGGTGCGAAAGCTGCGCCCGCGGTGCGAGGTCGTGGTGATCTCGGTGAGGGTCACGTGCGCCTCGTGCCGTTCGATGCCGAGCGCCCGGGCGATGCGCTGCATGGACGCCTTGACCCGGTAGGAGCCGGTGCCCGACGCCAGCGACAGCCGCCCGACGCGGAGCACCACCCCCGAGCGACGAATCAGCTCGAGCTCGTCGTCGTCAGGCTCGGTTGGCACGGGTCAATGATCGCAACGGCTCGCGCCAGTCCGCAGGACGTGCGACCTGGTGGACGAAGACGTCCCATGTTTCGACCCGATGAGGTCCCGTGCCGCGTGGTCCGCATCACGCGCACGGGCGATCGGTCGGCGCAGCATCCACGGGAACGGGTCGAAGCAGAAGCGCTCAGGTCGGGCTAGGCCCACCCGGCGACCACGCCGCGAGCCGCTCCTGAAGCTGCTCGACCTGCCGCGCCAAGGACTCGACCTGCGCACGGGTCGCGGCCTGCTCGGCCTTGCTCTCCGCTGCCACCCGGTCGACGAGCCAGGATGCCAACGTGGCTGTGACGACCCCGAGCAGGGCGATCCCGCCGACCATCAGCGCGACGGCCACGAACCGACCCGTCGTGGTCACCGGGTACCGGTCGCCGTAGCCCACCGTCGTCATCGTGGTCACTGCCCACCACAGGCCGTCGCCGAACCCGTGGATGGTCGCGCCGCCGACCCCCCGCTCGGCATCGGTGACCGCGAGCCCACCGACGAGCAGGAGCAGGAGGGTGCCACCCACGACATAGGTGACGACGCGCCCCCGCAGTGTCCGCGCGCTCGTCCGGTTGAGGATCGCGAGCACCGCCACCAACCTCAGCAGCCGGAGCGGTCGCAGCACTGGCAGAGCGATGACGGCCAGGTCGACCAGGTTGGTCGCCACGAACCGGCGCCGATCCGAGGACAGCGCGAACCGCACCGCGTAGTCGACGATGAACAGCGCCCACACCACGGTCACGGTGGTCTGGCACACCTGGCGCCAACCGGTCGAGGTGGCGGGCCAGATGATGGGCACCGCGTAGGCGACCAGGAAGGCGAGCGCCGCGATGGCCAGCGGACCCTCGACCGCGCGCTCCCAGCGCTCCCGCGGACTCACCGTCGCGGCCACGACCGGCATCTCGTCCTCCCCACCCGCCCCTGACACCTACGGCAGAGCCGGCGCGCCGGCCGCGCCGTCTTCGACAACCGGGTCGGGCGATGCAGGAAGCCCTGCCCCCGACGAGGGTCCGAACCGGCACTCGCAGCGGAGGGCGCGGGATTCGAACCCGCGGAGACAGTTTCCCGCCTCAGCAGTTTTCAAGACTGCCGCCTTCGGCCGCTCGGCCAGCCCTCCTCGGCGCCCGGAGGCACCGGGCGACGAGTCTGCCACGGTTGGCGTGCCGCACGCGGCGCCGACCGTTCCTGGGGTCCCGGCGACCGCGCGCCCCGACCTTCGCGGCCGAGCCCGCCCCGACAACGCCTCGAACCGGGGGTTGTTGCGGACCGAAGAACCCGCATCGACCGCAACCCCCGGTTCGAGGGCGGGGCGCACCGGTTCGGCGTCGGGAATCGCACGCTCGTCCACAGGACGTGCCAGGCGCTCCGGCACGGGCCGGCCCGGCAGGAGGCGACCCCTCGACCTCGACGGATCAGCGCGAGCGCAGACGTTCCATCGCGAGCTTGACCAGGGAGATCAGCGCCTGCTTGGTCGCCGCCCGTGAGCGGGCATCGGTGTAGAGCACCGGCACCCCGGGGGCGATGGCCAGGGCCTCGCGCACGTCGTCGAGCTGGTGGCGGGCCACCCCGTCGAAGCAGTTGACGCCGACGACGAACGGGATGCCGCGGGACTCGAAGTAGTCGACGGCCGGGAAGCACTGGTCGAGCCGCTCGGTGTCGACCAGCACCACGGCGCCGATCGCACCGCGGACCAGGTCGTCCCACATGAACAGGAAGCGGTCCTGGCCGGGCGTACCGAAGAGGTACAGCCAGAGGGAACCCGGCAGGGCGATCCGGCCGAAGTCCATGGCGACGGTGGTCGTCGTCTTGAGGTCGCTCACACCACCCGCATCGTCGACGCCGAGCGAGTGCTCGGTCATCGCGGCCTCGGTGTTGAGCGGCTCGATGTCGGAGATCGAGCCGATGAAGGTCGTCTTCCCGACGGCGAAGCCGCCGGCGACGATGATCTTGACGACGGTCGGCGCCACGCTCGCTGCCTTTCCAGACGAGCTGGCGACCGCTGCGTCAGAGGGCGGATATGCCATTGAGAACACTCTCCAGAACGCTCAGGGACAGGGCCGGCGACTCACCGGTGGGCAGCTCTTCGTTGACGGTGGTGCTGATGATGCGCAGGTACTCGCCATCGGCCAGGTCGGACACGAGGATCCGGGTGACACCGATCGGCAGGTGGAGCAGGGCGGACAGCTCCGCGAGCGAGATGAAGTCCTCGCTGGCGTAGTGCAGGATCGACCGCTTCTCGGGAGGCAGGCCCGGCCGGCTGGTGCTGCCGGGCAGCGCCTCGACCAGGGCCTCCAACGGAAGGTCGGAGCGCGCGCGGACCCGGCCACCGGTGACCGTGTACGGCCGTACCGTCCTGGCCTCGAAGCCGAGTTCGTCGCTCATGGTCACCGCTCCCGGGTCAGCCGACCGGCGTCCGGGTGGCGCCGTCCGTCGGCAGGAGGCTGCGCATCTCCGAGATGAGCTGCGGGGTCAAGGTGGCCTCGGTCCGCGAGACCAGCATCGCCATCTCGTAGCCGATGAGACCGACGTCGCAGGTCGCCTCGGCGATGACGCTGAGGACCGATCCGTTCGAGACGCTCATCAGGAACAGGAACAGGTCGTCCATCTCGACGATCGCCTGCCGCACGTCACCGGCCTTGAGCTGGCGGGCCGCACCACGGGTCAGACTCGACATCCCGGCCACGATCGCAGCCATCTGGTCGCCACTGGTGCGGTCCAGGTTCTCCGACATCGCCATGAGCAGGCCGTCGGCCGAGACCACCAACGTGTGGCGGGTGCCGGGCACGGTCCGGACGAAGTTGTCCAGGAGCCAGCCGAAGTTGGCTGCCTCGGTGCTGAGCGAGCTCACGCGTCCTCCTCGATGGTGTAGCCGACGGCTACGTCTGCGCTGGTCAGGTCGTCATGCCCGATGAGTTCCGTCAACTGGGCTCCCCCGGGTCGACCGAGGCACGGCGGCCGCGGCTGGTGCCGGACTGGAACGACGCGAGCCGCGACCGCAGCTCGTCGGCATCCCGCCGGATGGGGTGGTCGCCGGCGGCCGGGGCCTCGGCGGGCATGGCGGTCGGCACGCGGCGGGTCAGCTGCTCGCTGGCCCCGCCCATGCTCGGTCGGTAGGTGGACAGCTGGGACAGCTCGGCGAGCGCCTGCTCCTCGATGTCCGAGCGCAGCGCGAGCATCGCCGCCACATCGTCGTCCAGGGTGCCGACCCGACCGCTCCGGTTCGGTTCGGCCACCGTCCAGGACGTCGGCTCGGCCGGGGGCTGGGGCGCGACGACCGTCGGCCCGAAGGCCTCCGAGCCCCAGGTCGGCGCGGTCTCGGCCGGAGGGGTCCCCCACAGCGGCTGGGGAGCGGCACCGGCGTCCGGAGCAGTCTCGACCGGTCCGGCGGCC
>JAHIJU010000349.1 GCA_018898235.1 Actinomycetota bacterium
AGCAGCCGGGCAACGCCCGGGTCGCGGTCGCCCAGACGCCCTACTCGTCGTTCCGCGGCGCCGCCACGCGGCTCGAACGGATCGCCGCAGCCACGACGGACATCCAGCACGTCGTCCACCAGGGGCTGACCTACTACGACGCGACCTTCTGGGTCGGCGCGAATGCCGTGATCCGCAAGGTGGCGCTCGACGACATCGTCGAGACCTCCTACGTGGGGGGCCAGGAGGTCCGTCGCTACGTGCAGGACCGCACCGTCATCGAGGACACCGAGTCGAGCGTCGACCTGATCGCGCACGGCTGGTCGCTCTACAACTACCCGGAGCGGTTGAGCTACAGCGCGACACCGCCCGACTACGGCTCGCTGGTCGTGCAACGTGCCCGGTGGGCGAACGGCGGCCTGATCATCGCGCCGAAGTTCTGGCGCTACGTCCGCCGCGAGCGCAAGGCCGGGCACCGCGTCCGGTTCGCCACCCAGACGCTGCGCCTCAACTACATGCTGTCGATCGCATGGGCCAGCTTCGGGCTGCTGTTCCTGCTGGCCTTCCCGTTCGACGACAAGTTGCTCAGCCCGATCATCGTGGCCGCAGCCGTCCCGTACTTCCTGGCGATGGCGTACGACTTCCACCGGCTCGGGTACAAGCGCTCCGACGTCTTCCGCGTCTACGCGTTCAACCTGGTGCTGCTCCCGGTCAACCTGGCCGGGACCTTGAAGTCGATGCAGCAGGCTGCGTCGAAGTCGAAGATCGCGTTCGCCCGGACGCCGAAGGTCGCCGACCGGACGGCCGCCCCGGCGCTGCACGTCCTGGCGGCCTACGCCATCGCCGCGTTCTCGTTCTACACACTCGCGAACGACATCCAGGCCGGTCATTGGAGCCACGCCGTGTTCGCCACGTTCAACGGTGTGCTCACGACCTACGCCATCGTCGCCTTCATGGGGTTCCGCAACTCGATCGTCGACCTCTGGCTGGGGATGGTCCACTGGGTGCGCGTTCCGGTGCGGCAGTCGGCGCCGCGCCGACGGCGGACGGGCGCCCCGGGTGCGCCGGCGGCCGCGCCGGACTGGCGGTCCGTGCTGTACTTCGGACCCGATCAGCCGGCCGGGCCCGCCGATGGGCGACCGAAGGTCGCGGTGACGAGCGCACCGCCGGTCCGACGTGGTGACACCCGCTCGCGGCAGCGGAACGGGTGAGCGCCATGGTTCTCGAACCGCCCACCGCTCCCCGTCCGCGCACCCGGGTGTCGCCGCTGCGGGTCGCCGTCGTCCTGGTGTCCGTCGCGGCCGTCGTCGCGGTCGGGTACCGGGCGGTCACGGGGGTCGTCGCTGCGGCCCAGACCCCTGGGCCGTCGACCTTCAGCTCCTACGTCGACGTCACGGCGTGGCCCACCTACGCCTTCGAGACGCCGGCCGGCCCCGCGCAGTCCGACGTCACGCTGGCCTTCGTCGTGGCCGACCCGGGCGCCGCCTGCACCCCGAGCTGGGGCGGCTACTACACGCTCGACGGCGCCGCGGCATCGCTGGACCTGGACCGTCGCATCGCCCAGCTGCGCAGCACCGGTGGTCGGGTGCGGGTCTCGTTCGGCGGGCAGGCCAACAGTGAGCTCGCGACGGTGTGCACCGACGCGGACTCGTTGCGCGCCGCCTACGCCTCGGTGGTGCAGCGCTACGACCTGACGTCCATCGACCTCGACCTGGAGGGTGCCGGGTTGCAGGACGCCGGCGGGGTGACCCGTCGGGCGCAGGCCGTCGCGGCGTTGCAGCACGACCTCGCCGCGTCCGGCCGCTCGCTCGGCGTCTGGCTCACGTTGCCCGTCGACCAGACCGGGTTGACCGCCGTCGGGCAGCGGGCGGTGACGGCCATGCTGGCGGCCGGGGTCGACGTGACCGGCGTGAACGGGATGACGATGGACTTCGGGGTCGTCACGACGGCCGCGGATCCGCTGTACCCCGTGGTGGAGAAGGCGACGCTCGCCCTGCACTCCCAGGTGGTGAGCCTGTTCTCGGCCGCCGGGCAGCGGCTCGACGAGGTCGCGTCCTGGGGCAAGGTCGGCATCACCCCGATGATCGGCCAGAGCGATGTCGCGACCGAGCGGTTCACCATCGCCGACGCGACCGCGGTGAACCAGCTCGCCCGGGACCATGGTGTGGGCCTGGTGTCGATGTGGTCGCTCAACCGGGACTCCACCTGCTCGTCGCCGCTGCCCTCGGTGACGACCGTCGTGCAGACCACCTGCAGCGGGATCGACCAGGGCGGCAGCTCGTTCGCCGCCGTGCTGTCCGCCGACCTGCCCGCCGCCGTGCCGACCGGTACCTCGACACCGACCGGTGCGACGTCACCGTCCGCGAACCCCTCGGCCGTGGCGCCGACCTCGGCCGCGGACGACCCGGCCACCAGCCCGTACCCCATCTGGGACCCGCTCGGCACCTACCCGGGCGGGACGCGGATCGTCTGGCACCGGCAGGTCTACCAGGCCAGGTACTGGACGAGCGGTGTCGCCCCGGACACCGCCGTGGCGAACCCCGCGGACTCGCCGTGGACCCTGCTGGGTCCGGTCATGCCCGGTGACAAGCCGTCACCGCTGCCGACGTTGCCGGCCGACAGCTACCCGCAGTGGGATGCCACCCAGGCGTACGTGGCGGGGACGCGCGTGCAGCTCGGGCTCGTGCCGTACGAGGCCAAGTGGTGGACGCAGGGGCAGAAGCCGGGGACCTCGGTGGCCGGCGGCTCGCCGTGGGTGCTGGTGATCCCGGCGGGCTGAGCCCAGTGGGCTGAGCCCAGTGGGCTGAGCCCGGCCGGTCGTGGCGCGTCGGCCCCGCAGGGTCAGGCGTCGCCGCGCGCCACCCGCTCGAACAGCCGCTCGTAGTCGTCGACCATCCGGTCGCTGGAGAACCGTGCGATGGCGTCGGCCCGGCAGGCCGCACGGTCCAGGGTGCGGGCGACGGCGACCGCGGCGACGGCCTGCGGCACGTCGTGCACCAGGGAGCCCGTCAGGCCGGGGCGGACGAGCTCGGGCATGGACCCGCGGGGGTAGGCGATCACGGGGGTGCCGGTGACCATCGCCTCGGCGACCGACAGCCCGAACGGTTCGTCGAAGTCGATGAGGTGCAGCAGGGCCAGCGCGCCGCCGAGCAGCCGGTCGCGCTCCGCGGGGCCCACCGAGCCCAGGTAGGTCACGGCACGTCCGTCGACATGCGGCTCGACCTGGGTGCGGAAGTACTCGCCGTCGTGCACGACCCCGGCGATGACCAGGGGCAGCCCGGCGAGCCGGGCCACCTCGATCGCCGTGGCGGTGCCCTTGTCGGGGTGGATGCGGCCGAGGAACAGCAGGTAGCCGCCGTCGCCCGTGCCCGCGCCGAACCGGTCGACGTCGATGCCGTGGTGGATGGTCGCGGCGTAGTGCAGGTCGGGGTGCCGGTCGGCATCGCTGATCGCGACGTACCGCACGACGTCGTCGTACGCGCGGTAGACCGGCAGGATCCGCGGCGAGGAGAACCCGTGGATGGTGGTCACGACGGGGGTGCGCACCAGACGGCTGAACACGAGCGGCAGGAAGTCGAACTGGTTGCTGATCACGTCGAACTGCTCGGCCCGCTCGAAGACGGCGGCGATGTGCAGGGCCTCGGACACCTTGGCGTCGACCGACGGGTCCTCCTCGTAGCCCGCGGGCGCCTCGGCGTGCAGCCGGGCGTGGGTGAGCGAGTCGGCCGTGGCGAACAACGTCACGTCGTGACCTCGCGCCACCAGCCCTTCGGTGAGGGTGGCGGCTACCTGCTCCCACGGGCCGTAGTCGCGCGGTGGGACCCGGTGGGCGATCGAGGCGAGCATGGCGACCCGCATGGGACACCTCCGGATGGGGTGGTCCGACCGTACTCCCCGGTCGCCGAGTCGTTCACCCTGGTATGGTGAAGGCACAAATCGACGATGACTTTTCCTTTGCTCGCGCTTGTACTTGCGCGACCTGCGCCGGGGTACTCCCGGTCGAGGGGCTGGTCACTGGATCGTCCGGTCCTTGACCGGTTCCTGGCGCCGACGCCTGTCGAGCAGCCGGGACGTCGGCACCTTCCTTCCGCGCACGGCAGCACCTTCGCTGCGAGCTCGCCACCTGAAGGAAGTCGCGATGGCCGTCCGCCTCGGGTTCTTGTCCACCTACCCGCCCACCCAGTGCGGTATCGCGACGTTCTGCCAGGCGCTCGCCGGTCAGCTCGCGTCCGACGGCGCCGAGGTCGGCGTCGTGCGGCTCGTCGATGCACCGCAGACCTCGCCGGCCCCCGTGGTCGCCGAATGGGTCACCAGCCGCCCCGGCGATGCCGCCGAGGTCGCGCTGGTGCTCGACGGCTACGACGTGGCGGTCCTGCAGCACGAGTACGGGATCTTCGGCGGCGCCGACGGGGAGGATGTGCTCGAGGTCGTCGCCCGCCTGCGCGTCCCGCTCCTGACCGTGCTGCACACCGTGCTGGCCCAGCCCTCGGCCAACGAGCACCGCGTGCTGGCCGGGGTTGTCGACCACTCCGCCGTCCTGGTCACGATGACCCGGACGGCCCGCGACCGCCTGATCGCCGGCTGGGGTGTCGACCCGGCGCGCGTCGTGGTGATCCCGCACGGTGCGGCCGAACCCACGCCCGCCGCCGCGCCCGGGGTCGGGGGACTGCAGGCGCCCGCCGTCCGGCGGGCCTCGGGTCTGGCCGCCGGGCTGGCCGCGAAGGCCGGTCGGGCACTGCTGCCCGGGCCGCGCCCGACCGTGCTCACCTGGGGGCTGCTGTCCCAGGGCAAGGGCATCGAGTGGGCGCTGCTGGCCCTGGCCGAGCTGCGTGACCGGATGGAGCTGCCGGTCTACCAGGTGGTGGGCCAGACCCATCCGAAGGTCGCCGAGCACGAGGGGGAGGCCTACCGGGACCGGCTGGTCGCGATGACCCGCGACCTCGCGCTGACCGACTCGGTGCGCTTCGACGGGCGCTACCTGACCCGGCCCGAGCTCGACGAGGTGGTGCGCCGGGCCGATGTCGTGCTGCTGCCCTACGACTCCGTCGAGCAGGTCACCTCCGGGGTGCTCACCGAGGCCGTCGCTGCCGGCAAGCCCGTCATCTCCACCCGGTTCCCGCATGCCATCGAGCTCCTGTCCGGTGGCGCCGGTCGGCTGGTGCCGCAGCGTGACCCCACCGCCATCGCCGACGCGCTCGAGACGGTGCTCACCTCCCGGGGTGTGGCCGCCTCGATGGCGGCCACCTCGCGCAGCCTCGCGGCCTCGCTGCTGTGGCCCGCCGTGGCCGCCCGCTACCTCGAGGTTGCCGGGACCCTGGCGACGGCCGACGTCCGGTCGGCCGTCCGATGAGCGCGACCTTCGCCCAGCTGGCCCGGCTGACGACCGCGACCGGCCTGTACGAGCATGCGCTGCTCACGGAGCCGCGCATCGAGCACGGCATGTGCGTGGACGACGTGGCCCGCGCGCTGGTCGTCACCGCGCGCCAGGGGGACCCGTCGCCGCAGGTCGTGACGATGTCCGCGACCTACCTCCGCTTCCTGCTCGACGCCCAGGGCGACGACGGCCGGATGCACAACCGTCGGACCCCCGCAGGGGTGTGGCTCGACGAGGTGTCCGCGCACGACCACTGGGGGCGCGCGCTGTGGGCGTTCGGCGTGGCGGCGACGCACTCACCGGATGCGTGGGTGCAGCAGGCGGCCGCCCGGGGCGCGGCCCGGGCGATGCTGGCGCGCTCGACGTACCCGCGGTCGATGGCCTACGCGGCGTTGGGCGCGGCCCAGCTGGCCGAGCGCGACCCCGGTGACAAGGTCGCGCGTCGCGTGCTCTACGACGCCCGCCAGGTGCTCCCGGCGGCCGGGTACGGTGCGGACTGGCCGTGGCCCGAGGAGCGGCTCAGCTACGCCAATGCCGTGCTGCCCGAGGCCATGATCGAGATCGGCGTGGCGCTGCACGACGATGCGCTGCGCCGTGACGGCCTGATGCTGCTCGCCTGGCTGGACGATGAGCAGACGGTCGACGGCCACCTGTCCGTCGTCCCCGCCGGGGGGCGGGGTCGCGAGGACCGCCGTCCCGGGTTCGATCAGCAGCCGATCGAGGTGGCGGCCCTGGCCGAGGCCGCCCGCACGGCCCTGCGCGCCACCCGGGACAGCCGCTGGGCGGACCTGCTGACGCGCTGCGAGGAGTGGTTCGTCGGCAACAACGACGCGGGCCTCCCGATGCGCGACGCCGACACCGGGGGCGGGTTCGACGGGCTCGAGGACGGGTCGGTCAACGAGAACCAGGGGGCGGAGTCCACGCTCGCCTGGCTCGCGACCCGCGAGCTGGCCCGCCTGGCCGCCGCGCCGGTCGTCGTCGCGTGATGGGCCCCGATCCGGCGTGGGTCACCCGCACCGACCACCTGCTCGCACCCGACCGGGGCCGCGTGGTGACCGCGATCTTCCTTCCCGGCCAGGAGCTGGCCGCGTCGGGCCGGTCTCGGTCCGCGAGCGTGCTGGGGCGTGTGCTCGCGCTGAGCGATGTGCAGGTGGAGGCCGAGCTGGCGCAGGTCGTCGAGCACTTCGGCACCCGCCACCGGCGGCTCGAGGCGATCTGGGAGTCCCACTTCCGGCTGATCGCCCACCGCGTCGACGCATCCCGCCAGCTGTCGGTGAACCGTCGGCGGCTGATCGGCGCCTACTTCACCCAGGAGTTCGCGGTCGAGGGTGCGGGCCTGTTCAACCCGTCCATGGTGGCCCACCCCGACCAGTCCGGGCTGCCGACCGGTTCGGTGCGGTTCCTCATGACGTTGCGCGGGGTCGGTGAGGGGCACGTGTCCTGCATCGAGATGCGCACCGGTGTCGTCGACGCTGACGACCAGGTGGTGCTCGACCCACCGCCGACCGTGGCCGTGCTGCCCGAGGAGAAGACCGCGACCTACTCGCTCGAGGCGTTCGCCCACCAGCTGCGTGAGCTCGGCGACGATCGCGCCGACGCCGACTTCGTGCTGGCGCGCCTGGCCTCGACGTTCGGTCCGGGCGACCTGGCCTCGGTGATCGCCCGGCTGAAGGCCCAGGGGCTGACCCGTGTCTTCGCCGACCGCACCGTGGAGGACCTGGAGCGGATCGCCGCGAGCACCTACGTCGTGGAGTTCCCGATCGACTCGAGCCCGGCCGAACGGGTGCTGACCCCCCAGTCCCCCCACGAGAGCAACGGGGTCGAGGATGCGCGGATGGTGCGGACCGTCGCGGATGACGGTCAGGCCGAGTACCTCGGCACGTACACCGCCTACGACGGGCGCGCCATCGGGCAGCAGCTGCTGCGCACACGCGACTTCCGGACGTTCACCTCGACCCCGATCACGGGGCAGGGCAGCCGGAACAAGGGGCTGGCCCTGTTCCCGCGGCGCATCGGTGGGCGGTACGCGGCCATCTCACGCGCCGACCGGGAGTCCAACGCCATCACGACCTCGTCGGACATGCTGCACTGGGACGACCCCGTCCTGGTGCAGGTGCCCGAGCGCCCCTGGGAGATCGTCCAGCTCGGCAACTGCGGGCCGCCGATCGAGACCGAGGCCGGGTGGCTCGTGCTCACGCACGGCGTGGGGCCGATGCGGACCTACGCGATCGGCGCCATGCTGCTCGACCTGGACGACCCGCGGATCGTCCTGGCCTCGCTCGAGCAGCCGTTCCTGACACCGAACCAGGACGAACGCGCCGGCTACGTGCCCAACGTGGTCTACAGCTGCGGTGCGATGCTCCACGGCCGCACCCTCGTGCTGCCCTACGGGTGCAGCGACGCCCAGACCCGCATCGCCCTGGTGGACCTGGACGGGCTGCTCGGCGCGATGGTGCCCCGCACCCGCACCCGCACCGATGCGGTCGGTCCACCGGCCGTGGCCGTGGCGGACCACCCGGTCGGACGGCCGTCGCCGGTGCCCGTCGCCCCTGACGAGGCGGCCCGGTGAACCCGCCGGTGGGCGCGTCCGTCGAGCTCATGACGGTGGCGCTGCGGCCCAAGCCCTGGGGGCACGAGACCGTCTTCGCCGGCGGCGAGAACGGCTATGTCGGCAAGCTGCTCACCATCGCCGTCGGGCAGTCGCTC
>JAHIJU010000037.1 GCA_018898235.1 Actinomycetota bacterium
CGAACGCCAGCATCCGGGCGCGCAGCCCCCGGTCGAAGACGGACGCCGCCGCGTCCATCCGGCCCAGCACGTGGTTGCGGACGGCGATGGCCTCCTCGACGTTCTTGAAGCCGATGCCCTGCTCGGCCAGGCCGGGGATGGGCAGGGTGCGAGCCACCGAGCCGAGCCCGACCACGAGGTGGTCGTAGCGAACCCAGTAGGGGTCGCCCTCCTCGGGAGTGATCTCGACCCGACGCTCGGCGTGGGCGATGTGCGTCACCTTGCCCTGCAGCACGTCGATGCCGTGCAGCGCACGCCGATGCGGGGCCACCACGTTGCGGGGGTCGATCGAGCCCGCGGCGACCTCCGGCAGGAAGGGCGCGTAGGTCATGTACGGCCGGGGGTCGACCACGACGATCGCCGCATCCTGCCGGCCGAGCCGCTGCCGAAGCCGACGTGCGGTGTACAGCCCGACGGTGCCGCCGCCCAGCACGAGCACCCGTGCGGCCTTGCGCGGCGCGGCGCCGGAACGGCCCCGGGACGCGACGGAGGGCAGGTCGGTCGGTGCGGGGGGCACACGTGTCATGCGCTCAGGGTAGGCAATCCTGACCTACTCGTCCCATCATGGGCGGCACCGGCCCGCGTCTAGGTGGTCGGTCCCGCGTCCACGTCGGCCGCCGCGCCGGTGGCGGAGTCGGCCGCCGCGCCGGTCGCGGTGTCGGGCGCCACCTCGCCTCCGGGGACCGAGGGCACGCGCACGACGCGGACGCCGGCGATACGCCGGCCGTCGATCGCGGCGACCTCCAGGTGCACCCCGGGACGGGTCCGCCCGTCGGGGTCGACGACGTCGACCCGGTCACCCGGCTCGGCCAACCGTCCGAGCCGGGACAGGACGTAGCCGGCGACCGTCTCGTACGGGCCGTCCGTCAGGTTCAGGCCGGTGCGCTCGGCGAACTCCTCGACGGTGAGCCCGGCGTCGATCTCACCCGCCTCGCTCGGGGCCGCCGCGGGCAGGTCGTACTCGTCGACGATGTCGCCGACCAGCTCCTCGAGCAGGTCCTCCAGCGTGACGATGCCGTCGGTACCGCCGTACTCGTCGACCACGACGACGATGTGGCTGCGTGTGCGGCGCATGCTCGACAGGGTCGGGAGCAGGGCGTTCGTCCCGGGCAGCGAGGTGATCGGCCGGGCAACGGAGCCGACCGTGGGGTGCGCGGCGCCCGCCGTCACCTCGGCCACCGCACCCAGCAGATCGCGGACGTGGACGAACCCGACCACCTCGTCGAAGTCCTCGCCGATCACCGGGTAGCGGCTGTACGGCAAGGTCCGCACCAGCGCGGACGCCTCGACCGCATCGTCGGCGGCGTTGAGGAACGCGACCTCGCCGCGAGGCTTCATCACCTCGGACAGGGAGCGGTCGCCCGCCTCGAACACCTCGTCGATGAGACGGCGCTCGTCATCGGGCAGGTCCGGGTGGCTGCGGACGAGATCGCGCAGCTCGCCCTCGCTCATCGTCTCCCCGGCCTGGGTCGGGTCCAGGCCCAGCAGCCGCACGATGGCGTTGGTCGAGACCGAGAGCAACCAGATGAACGGCGTCATCACCGTCGCGAACACGTCCAGCGGCGGCGCCACGTTCATCGCGATGGACGCCGCCCGCTGCAACGCGATCCGCTTGGGCACCAGCTCGCCGAGGACGAGCGACAGGTAGGCGATGACGAGCGTGAGGACCACGAGCGAGACGGTGTCGGAGGCGCCTGCCGACAGCCCGGCACGGACGAACACCGGCGCGAGCTCGGGAGCGAGCGAGGACGCACCGAAGGCGGCCGACAGGAACCCGGCGACGGTCACGCCGATCTGCACCGCGGCCAGGAAGCGGTTGGGGTTGCGCGCCACGGCCGCGACCCGGGCACCGCGGGCGCCCTGCCGGCTCAGCTGGGCGACCTGCGACTCGCGCAACGAGACCAGCGCGAGCTCGGTGCACGCGAACACACCACCGATGAGGATGAAGAGCAGGACGAGCGCGATCTCTAGCCAGGTGCTGGCGGACATGCGGTGAGTGTTCCCGGGGTCGGTGGACGGGTCTCCAGCCTACGGCGCCCCGACCGGCGGGCGCTCGACCGGTCTGCGGGTGGCCGCGCCGCTCAGCCGGCCGGGGCCGTCCCGACGGGGGGCCCCGGCGGGGACGACGCCTCGGGGACGGCCGGGGCCGTCGTCCCGGCGTCGGCGGACCCGCTCGGTGCCGGCGACGCCTGCACGCCGCCCGACGGGGAGCCGGTGGGGGCGGGCGCGGCGACCTGCGGGGCCTTGGCGAACGGCCAGACCGCTGTCGGCTCCGCACCCGCACTCGCACTCGCACCTCCGGTCGCCTGCGCGACGCCGCTCCCCTCGATCACCAGGGTGCTCGCCGGTGCGGACAGCAGCGGGAAGACGTTCCAGCGCGACTCCCCCGCACTGGTCGCGGGGGCGAAGGCGCGCCAGGTGTTGTCGACCGAGCTCCAGTAGCCCCCGGAGCCGTCGCGGGCCGTCAGCACCGGCCGACCGTCCTGGTCGTAGATCTGCGCCTGCTCCACGGGGTCGCCGTCACCGTCGTAGACGAACAGGTTCGTGGCCCGCTCACCGTCGACGACCACTCCGTCCGACGGCGTGACCTCGGCGTAGTCCTGGCCGACCACCACCCGCGGCTGGGCCGAGACGCCCAGGACCGGCAGCGCGGCCACAGCAGCCACGACGCTCACCCCGAGCACCAGGCGGTGCCACCCACCCCGGGTGCGCCAGCGGCCTCGACCCCACTGGACCGAGCCCACCAGCAGCACCACCAGGGCCACGAGCCCGACCGCCGAGCCCGGGAGCAGCGCGCCGGACCAGCCGAACCCGAACGCGGCCAGGATGCGCCACAGCACCCACGCCCGCAGCACCCACCACGCCGGCCGGAGCACGAGCAGGAAGTCCTCGACCGCCGGCCAGCCGGGGACGGCCCGCAGCCTGGTGAGCACCCGGTCGCCCTGCCGGGCCAGCGCGCGGAATGGCGCGTCGATGAGCTGACCCGGGCTGCGCCGCCTGCGCGGTGCGGGCTCGGGCCCGGCGATGCCCGCCGCCGTGAGCAGCTCCCGGGC
>JAHIJU010000350.1 GCA_018898235.1 Actinomycetota bacterium
ATGGCGGTGGCGAACCCGAACGTCGTATCGGTGGCCGCGATGTCGTTGTCGATGGTCTTGGGCAGGTGGATGACGTTGAGCCCGGCGTCCACCAGCCGCATCGCGTTCTTGGCGGTGCCGCCGCCGCCGAGCACCACGAGGCCGTCCATGCCGTTGCGCTCGTAGTTGTCGACGACGACCGAGGTCATGTCCTTGGTCTCGCCGTCCACGTGCCAGCGGTGCACCTTGTCCCGGCTGGTGCCCAGGATGGTGCCGCCGACGGTGAGGATGCCGGACAGCGCATGCGCGTCCAGCTCGACGGTGCGGTTCTCGACCAGACCGGTGAAGCCGTCCCGGAACCCGATCAGCTCGGCGCCGTACTGGCTGATGACGGTCTTGCCGAACCCTCGGATGGCGGCGTTGAGCCCGGGGCTGTCGCCGCCGGCGGTGAGGATGCCGATCCGACGTTTCTTGCGAGCCATGGGGGCTCTCCTCTCGGTCAGGTGCCCGGTCTGCAGGCGGCCGGTCGGTACCCCGGGGGTCCAGTGTGGTGAGCCGGGTCCGGTCAGGACAAGCGCGGGCCGAGGACGGGTCCCGACCGGCCCGGCGAGGCCATGTGCGGATCGCACATCTGAGCGACCATCTGGGGCATATGGCCCATGGTGGCCGATCCCGTCCGCTGCGTAGCGTGCGCGCCACCCGCCCGATCCAGCCCCCGTCCCCCGGAGAGTGCGATGTCCACCTTGACCCATGCCGAGGACTACGCCCTCGGTCGCGTCCCAGTGCACGCCCGTCGATCCTGGTTCGGCATCGCCGTCCAGCGGTTCGGTCAGGTGTCCGCGCTGTCGCAGTTCCTGCTCGGTGCCACGCTCGGCTACTCGATGACCTTCGGCCACGCCGTCCTGGCGTTCCTGTTCGGCTCGGTGATCCTCGAGGTCATCATGTGCATCGTCGGCATCATCGGGCAGCGCGAGGGGCTCAACACCTCGCTGCTGGCCCGCTGGACCGGGTTCGGCGAGATCGGCGCCAGCCTCGTCGGCCTGGCCATCGGCATCAGCCTCATCGGCTGGTTCGGCATCCAGAGCGCCATCTCCGCCGCCTCGCTCGACGCGCTGCTGCCCGGGCTGCTGCCCGCCTGGGCCTGGTGCCTGGTGTTCGGCCTGGTGGTCACGGCGATCGTCGCGTTCGGGTTCGGTGGCATGCAGCGGCTCGCCAACGTCACCGTGCCGCTGTTCCTCGTGCTCGTCGGGTGGTCGGTCGTGAGCGAGCTCAGCCGGCACTCGCTGTCCGACCTCATCACCTCCCCGGCCCCCGGTCCGGTCATGTCCGTCGGCGCCGGCACCGGGGTGGTCGCCGGTGGACTCATCGTCGGCGCGATCATCACCGGCGACATGACGCGGTACAACCGCTCGGGTGCCGACGTCGTCAAGCAGACCGTCGTCGGGGTCACGCTCGGCGAGTTCGTCATCGGCCTGTCCGGTGTGCTGCTCGCGCACGCGGCCGGCAGTGGTGACATCGTCGCGATCGTCACGTCGTCGATCGGCTTCGTCGGGCTGCTCATCGTGCTCACCGGCACCCTGAAGATCAACGACTGGAACCTGTACTCCTCCAGCCTCGGCCTCATGAACTTCGTGCAGACCACGTTCGGGCGCTCGCTGCACCGGTTCTCCACCACGGTGGTGCTCGGCGTCGTCGGTTCGGTGCTCGCCGCGGCCGGCATCCTCGGCCACTTCACGCAGTTCCTCATCATCCTGTCGGTGGCCTTCCCGCCCATCGCCGGGATCATGGTCACCGAGTACTTCGTGGTGAAGAAGTGGCGCGGCGACCTCGAGGCCACCCGCGACGGCGGCACGCTGCCGGTGACCGCGCCCCGCATCGTCCCGGCCACCCTGGTGATCTGGCTGATCTGCGGCCTCGTCGGGCACTACGTGACCTGGGGCATCCCGGCCATCACCTCGCTCGTGCTGTCGATGGTGCTGTACGCGGCGGCAGGCAAGCTCGGGCTGGTCACCGGGGTCGGCTCCTCGCTCACCCACCAGCCCGCCGTCGAGCCCGCACCCGCGGCCGTCCCGGCCTGACCGCACCCGACCCCAGGAGGAAGACAGCACATGCACATCGGGATCGACGTCGGCGGGACCAACACCGACGCAGTGCTCATGTCCGGAACGACCGTCCTGGCCGGCGTCAAGCGGTCCACCAGCCCGGACGTGACCTCCGGCATCGTCGACGCGATCCAGGCGTTGGCCGATCAGCACGCGTTCGCCCCCGGGCAGATCAGTGCGGTCATGATCGGCACGACGCACTTCATCAACGCGCTGGTCGAGGCGCGGCGGCTGGCCCCCACGGCAGCCCTGCGCCTCGGCCTGCCCGCCACCCGGGCGCTGCCGCCGCTGGTGGACTGGCCGGACCGGCTGCGCGAGGCGATCAGCGCGCGCAGCTACCTGGCGCACGGCGGCTACGAGTTCGACGGCCGCCCGATCTCGCCGCTCGACCCCGACGAGCTGCGCGCCCACGCGGCCGACATGGCCGCCCACGGCATCCGGTCGGTCGCGATCTCCGCGGTGTTCTCCCCCGTCAACCACGACCTGGAGGAGCAGGCCGCGGCGATCGTCGGCGAGGTGCTCGGCCCCGACGTGGCGATCTCGCTGTCGCACGAGATCGGCCGGATCGGCCTGCTCGAACGCGAGAGCGCCACCATCATCAACGCCGCCCTGCGCGAGCTGGCCCGCGAGATCGTCGACGGCCTCACCGCGGCCGTGCGGGCCCGCGGCATCACCGCGCCGATCTTCCTGTCCCAGAACGACGGCACCCTCATGGACGAGGAGTACGTGCGCCGCTACCCGGTCGCCACGTTCGCCTCCGGCCCCACGAACTCCATGCGCGGGGCAGCCGCCACCAGCGGGTACGCCACGTGCGCCGTGGTCGACGTCGGCGGCACCACCTCCGACATCGGCCTGCTGGTCGGCGGGTTCCCGCGCGAGACCACCACCGAGGTCACCGTCGCGGGCATCCGCACCAACTTCCGGATGCCCGACGTGCTGTCCATCGGCATCGGCGGCGGCTCGGTGGTCGACACCCAGACCGCCGAGGTCGGCCCCACGTCCGTCGGCTACCGGCTCACGACCGAGGCCCTCGTGTTCGGCGGCTCGACGCTCACCGCGACCGACATCGCGGTGGCCGCCGGCCGCGCCCAGATCGGCGACCCGAGCCTGGTCGCGCACCTGGACCCGGCGTTCGTGCAACGCGTGCTCGACCGGATCGCCGAACGCGTCGCGCAGGCCGTGGACCGGATGCGCACCTCGCCCGAGCCGATCGCGGTGGTCGCCGTCGGCGGCGGCTCGATCCTGCTGCCCGATGAGCTGCCCGGGCTCGGACCGGTGGTGCGGCCGGAGAACTACGCGGTCGCCAACGCCATCGGCGCCTCGATCGCGCAGGTGGGCGGCGAGGTGGACAAGGTGCTCGCGATCGCCCCCGGCCGGCGCACCGAGACCCTCGACGAGGTGCGCCAGGAGGCCATCGACAAGGCCGTGGCCGCCGGCGCCGTGCCCTCCAGCGTCCAGGTGGTCGAGTTCGACGAGGTGCCCATCCCGTACCTGCCGGGCGACGCCACCCGGGTGCGGGTCAAGGCCGTCGGCGACCTGCAGATGGGTCAGGTGCCCGCATGAGCTGGACCATCGACGCCGCGGACGTCCCCGACCTGGCCCGCGGTGCCGCCGTGCTGGGCACCGGCGGCGGCGGCGACCCGTACATCGGCGCACTGCTGGCCCGGCAGGCCGTCACCGAGCACGGCCCGGTCACCGTGGTGAGCACCGACGAGGTGCCCGACGACGCCCTCGGCATCGTGGTCGCGATGATGGGCGCCCCGACCGTCATGGTGGAGAAGCTGCCCGGGCTGGCCGAGGTCGCCGCGGCGGTCGCCGCCGTCGGGCGCAACCTGGGCCGGCCGGTCAGCCATGTGCTGTGCGCCGAGGTGGGCGGGGTCAACTCGACCATCCCGATCGCGGCGGCCGCCGCCCTCGGGCTGCCGCTGGTGGACGGTGACGGCATGGGCCGGGCGTTCCCCGAGCTGCAGATGGTGATCCCCACGCTCTACGGCATCACCGCCGCACCGATGGCCTTCGCCGACGAGAAGGGCAACACCGGGGTGGTGCAGACCATCGACAACACCTGGGCCGAGCGCATCCTGCGGGTCGCCCTGGTGGAGATGGGCTGCGAGATCATGATCGCCGGCTTCGCGATGACCGGGGTGCAGGTGCGCGAGGCGCTGGTGCCGGGCACGCTGAGCCGGGCCACCGCCATCGGCCGGGGCATCCGCGAGGCGCGTGCGGCCAAGCTCGACCCGGTGGCCGCGACGGTCGCGGCGCTCGGCGGGCGCGAGCTGTTCGCCGGCAAGGTGAGCGATGTCGAGCGCGGCACCACCACCGGGTTCGCGCGCGGGCGCGCCACCGTCGTCACCGACGGCGGCACCGGCGTGCTCTCGTTCCAGAACGAGCACCTGCTGGCCACGCTCGACGACCAGGTGCTGGTCACGGCCCCCGACCTGGTGATCGTGCTCGAGCAGGACAGCGGTGAGCCCATCACCACCGAGTCGCTGCGCTACGGCCAGCGGGTGCGGGTGCTGTCGGCACCGGCCGACGAGCGGTGGCACTCGCCCGAGGGCCTGGCGATGGTGGGCCCGGCGTACTTCGGGTACGACGTGCCGCCGCGCCGGTTCGACGGGACCGTCGAGGACGGGTCCGGCGAGGCCGTCGCACACGCAGCCGGGCCGGTCGGCGCATGAGCTGGACGCTGACGGCGGCCGACCTGCCGGACCTGGCGCGCGGGGCCACCCTGCTCGGCACCGGTGGCGGCGGTGACCCGACCATCGGCTCGCTGCTGGTGCGCCAGGCGCTCGGCGACCGGAGCCTGACGATCCTGGACCCCGACGAGCTCGCCGACGACCTGGTCGTCATCCCCACCGCCCAGATGGGCGCGCCCACGGTGATGCTGGAGAAGATCCCGGCCGGCACCGAGCCCACGCTCGCGCTGCGCACCCTGGAGGCGCACCTGGGTCGGGTTGCCCAGGCCACCATGCCGATCGAGTGCGGTGGGATCAACTCGATGATCCCGCTGCTGGTGGCCGCCGAGACCGGGCTGCCGGTGGTCGACGCCGACGGCATGGGCCGGGCGTTCCCCGAGCTGTCCATGGAGACGTTCGCGGTCTACGGCGTGCACGGTTCGCCGCTCGCGCTGGCCGGTGAGCGCGGCGAGACCGTCGTCATCGACACCGGCGACGACGACCGGCAGATGGAGTGGCTGGCCCGGGGCGTCACGATCCGGCTCGGCGGGGTCGCGCACATCGCCGAGTACGCCATGTCCGGCGCCCAGGTGCGGGCCACCGCGGTGCCGCGCACGCTGTCCATGGCGCTCGCGCTCGGCCGGGCGATCCGGCTGGCCCGGCACGCCAAGCGGTCCCCGTTCGAGGCCATCGCGCAGACGCTGTCCACGACGCTCTACCCGCACGTGCGCGAGCTGTTCGCCGGCAAGGTGACCGACGTCCAGCGCCGCACCCGGGACGGCTTCGCCAAGGGCTGGGCGCAGATCAGCCCGCCCGACGGGGTCGGCCAGGCGCTCGAGGTGGAGTTCCAGAACGAGAACCTGGTCGCCCGGCTCGGCACCGATGTGCTCGCGGTGGTGCCCGACCTCATCTGCGTCGTCGACGCCGAGTCGGCCGAGCCGATCACGACCGAACGGCTGCGGTACGGGCAGCGGGTGCGGGTGCTGGGCATCTCGACGCCCGAGCTCATGCGCACCCCGGCGGCGCTCGCGGCCTTCGGCCCGGCGGCCTTCGGCCTGGACGTGCCGTTCGTGCCGGTCGAGACCCGCGTGGTCGGGGCCCCGGCGGCGGTCGGCTGACCGGCTCCTAGGCTTGCGGGCATGGTGTGGCAGCTCGCGCGGGACGACCTCGGCGCCCTGGGATGTGGCTGCTCGCTGCTCGGCTCGGGCGGCGGAGGGTCGCCGCGGGTGCTCGAGCTTGCGCTGCGGCGCACCCTGGCCGAGCGCGTCGACGTGCACGAGGTCGCGGATCTGGACCCGGCGATGCCGTGCCTGGCTGCCGGTTTCGTCGGCTCGACGATCCTGCTCACCGAGCGGCTGCCGGACCCGGAGCCGTTCGCCGTCCCGATCGCCGCGCTGGAACGCTGGACCGGCGGGCGCATCCCGGCGGCCTGCACCATCGAGGTCGGCGGGCTCAACGGGCTGTCCGCGCTGCACCTGGCCGGTGACCTGCACCTGGTGGACGCGGACCTGATGGGCCGGGCGATGCCGTCCATCGACCAGCTGTCCGTCATCGTCGACCGGGTGCCCGGGCTGGTGGCCGCGTGCTGGACCGGGGGCGACGGCGTGGTGCTCGTCGAGGGGGCGCGCGGCCCGGACCTCGAACGGCTGGTGCGGACGGCCGTGCAGACCGCCGGCGGCTACTCGGTGCTCGTCGTCGCCGGGCTGACGGTCGGGGACCTGGCCGAGCACGCGGTGCTCGGCTCGTGGCGTCGGGCGCTAGAGCTGGGGCGGTCCTACGTGGCCGCCCGGACGGACGGCACGGCGGCGCTCGCCGCGGCGATCGGTGCGCGACTGCTGGGCCGGGGCCTGGTGGCCGCCTCCTCGACCGGTCCCGACGGGCGGCTGATGGGCTTCGACGTGCGGTCCGTCGGCGGCCCGGTGCTGCGGCTGGTGGCGCGCGACGAGATCCTCGTCGCACTGGTCGACGGCGCGGTCGAGGCGGCCACGCCGACCATCGTGGTTGCGCTCGACGACCTCACCCACGAGGTGCTGGAGGCGCACGAGCTGGCGGTCGGCCGACACGTGGCCGTGCTGTCGCTGCCCGGGCCGACCTGGTGGGACACCCCGGCCCGGCGCGGCCACGTGGCCCCGCAGCGGTACGGCATCGAGGGTCTGGACGGTGCGGCATGAGCGAGCTCGACGTCGCGGCGCTGCTCGCGCACCCGGCCAACGGCGGGCTGGAGGTGGTGGTCGGCGGCGACGCCGTCTGGGAGCAGGTGTGCTCGGAGGCGTCCGAGGACGGGTTGGCGACCACCGAGCGGACGCTGGCGATCCTCACCGGGCCACCGCCCAGCACCACCTGGCACCTGGACGCCCTGCTGCGACGGCTGCACACCCGCGGGTACACCGGGCTGGCGCTGCCCGCGGCCGCGGTGGTGGACCCGGCGAACCGGGCGGTGGCGCAGCGGATCGGTGTGGTGGTGCTGCGCACGGCGCACCCGGCCGAGCTGGCGAAGGCCTGCTGGGAGCTGCTGGAGGGGCGCGACGCGCTCGCCCTCGGCTACGTGCGTCGGGTGGCGCGCACCATCGAGTACCGCGCGAGCGGTCTGGGCGACCTGCTGCGGCACCTGGCGGGCGGGATCGGGCACGGGGTGGCGCTGGTGGACGCGGCCGGGGTGCTGCAGCAGGCAGGGGAGCCGCTGCCCGACGCGCTGCACGCCCGGATCGACTTCGGCGGCTGGCTCGACCTGGTGCCGGACACCGGTGCGGGGGCGGCGGCCTCGGTCCGGGTGGACTCCGAACGTCGTCGCGGCCTGCGGCTCGTGATCCACGGTCGTGGTCTGGACGCCACCCATCTGCGGGCGCTGGGGACGGCTGCGGAGGTCGCGATGCCGGCAGTGGCCGCGCGCATCCTCATCGACGAGGTGGTCGAGGTGAGCGAGGCCAGCCGGGCCTCGTCCCTGCTCGGGGAGTTCCTGGAGCACCGCGGCCGGCAGGACGCCGACGTCGAGGAGCGGATGCGCGCGCACGGCTGGAGCCCGGAGGGCCACCACATCGGCTTCCGGCTGCTCGAGCGCGACCAGACGGACACGCTCGACCTGCTGTCCCTGGTGGGCCGTGAGCTGCGGGCGCTGCCGGTGGCGGCGCATGCCACGACCCGCGGCCACGGCGTGACCGGCTGGCTCACGTTCACCCAAGCGCCCTCCCCGGCGCAGGTGGAGCGGGCGGTGCGCTCGTTGCGCGAGGTGCACCAGGCGGTGGGGGAGCACGCCGCGGTGGCCACCGGCATCGGCTCCGCGTCCAGCGGGGCCGCGGGGCTGTACGGCACGCTCATCGAGGCGACCGATGCCGCGCGGATCGCGGTGGGGCGCGAGGCGACCGGGTGGTTCCTGCACATCGACCGGCTCGGGCTGGACCAGCTGCTCATGGCCTCGACCGGCTCGGACACCTTCCTGCCCGCCGCGACGTCGTTGCTGGCCCCGCTCTCGCCCGAGCTGCTGGCGACGCTGCGGGCCTACCTCGACCACGAGTCGCAGCTGGTGGCTACGGCCGCGGCGCTGGGCACCCACCGCAACACGGTGTCGGTGCGGGTGCACCGGATCCAGGACCTGCTCGGCGTGGACCTGACCGACCCGGACGTGCGCCTCGCCCTGCACCTGGCCTGCCGGGCGCTCGCGCGGGCGTCAGGGCCGGGCTGAGTCCTCGCCGGGCCCGCGTTCGGCCAGGTACAACGCGTAGGTGAAGGTCCTGCTCCCGCGGGGGACGTCGAGCAGCACCTCGGTGCAGTCGCCCGCCACCTCGGTGAGCATCGTCCGGAGGGTGGGTGCCGGGTCGCAGGACCACACCGCGAGCACCCCGCCGGGGGCAAGCGCCGCGTACGCCGCGGTGAGGAACGGGGAGGCGTAGACGTCCGCGTTGCCGGTGTGCACCAGGAAGTCGGGTCCGTTGTCGACGTCGAGCAGCACAGCGTCCAGACCGTGCCGGGCGGGGACGACGTCGAGCACATCGCCGACGGTCAGGGTGAGCCGTGGGTCGTCGTCCGCCAGCTGGGGCAGCAGACCGTGGTGCGCCCAGTCGACGAGGGCCGCGTGCAGCTCGACCACCTCGACGGCGCCGACGCCCGGGTCGTCCAGCAGGGTGCGGGCGGTGTAGCCCAGCCCCAGACCGCCGACCAGCACCCGCCGGCCGGGTGTCGGGACGGTGGCGGACCCGCTGCGGGCCGCCAGCCGGTCGAGCGCCAGCCGGGCCAGGGCCTGTTCGGTGGACGTCTGCGCCGAGTCCATCGCGAACACGCCGTCGACCACGAGCTCGAGCACATCGCCGCGCCGGGCCAGGGCGAGCTCGCCGCGTGCGTCGGTGGCGCGGGCGATCTCGATGCGGTGCACGGTGCGATCCTGCTCCTCGTCGGGAGGTTACTGCTCAGGCGAGGGCCGACCGGGTTCGTGGTGTCCCCGCTTCTTGCCGAAACGATCCCTCGCGGCGCCACCCGATCTGGCCTTCCTGCTGACAACCGTGAGGTGCTGGGGGATACTTGGACGAAGGAGCCCGTTGGTGGGGCTGCCGAGATTGGCCGGAACCGGGAGACCGGATCCTTCCACCCGTGGAGGTGGTTGAGGCCCTCGGAGCTCCTCCAACGGGCTTCTCGCTACGACGAGAGCGCTGGCCACCACGCACGTCTGGTCAGGACCAGGGGGTCGCCGTACACCTTGATGCCCCAACCGATCACCTGACCCGCCGGGCCGCGGCGGATCTGGTGACGGTGGGTGAGAAGGTGGGTGGCGCAGCCCAGGTCGCCGTCGTCGCCGGTGAGGGCGGCGCCCATCATTCCCATGTAGATGTCGGCGATCTGTAGACCGTCGTAGCGCTCCGGACCGTGCCAGGTCGGCGGCCACTTGATGAACTCCATCGGCGCGTCGGTGCGGCCCCGATCCCGGACCGCCTCAAGGTACTCGACGCTGTCGACGTCACGGGTTCCCTTGATGCTGCTCAGGCGCGCCAGTGCGAGGCGAGGTCCCCTCGGCCAGTGTTTGGCGGCGAACGCGACTCGTTCGAGCAGGAGCTTCGTCACGTAGTTGTAGAACGCATCCTGATCGTGCCGGAGGTGTTCGCCCGCGATCATCGTCGCCTTGTCGGCGATGACGTAGATGGTCGTGACGCCGGGGATGCCCGCGACAAGGCTCGCCGCGAGGGCTCGTCGCGCGGCATGCTTCGGCTTCGGTGTGAAGTGCTCCACCCAGTGGAGCGGCTTGTCGGTCCGGATCTGGGCCCGTAGACCCGCAGCGATGACCTTCATGTAGGGAACCGACTCGACTGGGACCATGACCGCCGTCATCGCGAAGAACGGCGACGACCGCGTCGTGAATCCCCGGTCGCCGAACTCGTCGACGTACACCTCTACCCGATCGAGCGACCCGATGCGCGCCGGCGTTCGGTACCGGCCGGGCGGATCGCCCGGGGGACCTGCCTCGATGTCGGTCACCTGGGTCCCGGCCTCGACATCGCCTCGACGGAGCCGTTCCCTGCTGGACCGGGCGGCCCGCTGCGGGCTGCCCGAGTTCTCACCTCGTGGACGCTAGCAGCGGCCGCCGACACCCCGTGCCGTGTTCCGTTCGTGGGTGAGGGACCCGCGGTCGACGATCGACGGCGCTCCGGCGCGCGATCGACCTTCAGCCTCGCAGCGCCGCCGCGAGCGAGGCCGCATCCCACGGACCGGCATGACGCACGCCGTCGACGAAGAAGGTCGGGGTGCTGCTCAGGTCCATGAGGTCAGCGTCGTCGAGGTCGTCCTGCACGCGGCGGGCCACCTCGGCGCTGTCCAGGTCGGCCTCGAACCGGTCGACGTCCAGCCGCAGGTCGGCGGCGTAGGCGAGCAGGTCCTCGCGGTCGAGCCGGTCGTGCCGGGCGAACAGCAGCGGGCCGTACTCGAAGAACCGGCCCTGCAGGTGGGCGGCCTCGGCGGCGCGCGCGGCGAGCACGGCGTGCGGGTGGACCCGGGTGAGCGGCAGGTGCCGGAACACCCAGAGCAGGTCGTCGCCGAGCTCGGTCCGCAGCTCGTCGACCGAGCCGGTGGCGCGGCTGCAGAACGGGCACTCGAAGTCGCCGTACTCGACGAGCACGTGCGGTGCGTCGAGCCGGCCGCGGACGTGGTCGCGGCTCGGGTCCACGTCCCGCAGCAGCCGGTGCCCGACGGGGGTGACGGGGCGGTACCGGTCGAGCAGCCGGAACGCGAGGGCGCCGAGGCCGAACGCCAGCAGGGATGCGGTGAGCACCCCGACGCGGGCCTCGGCGGCGGCCTGCTCGTCGGGCAGGGCGATGTCGACCATGAGCAGGGAGATGGTGAAGCCGATGCCGGACAGTGCGGCGCCGCCGGCGACCCGTCCGACCGTCAGCCCCGGTGCGAGCCGTCCCCAGCCCAGTCGCTGTACGAGCGCGGTGGCCCCGGTGATCGAGACCAGCTTGCCCACCACCAGACCGAGCACCACGGCCCAGGTCAGCGGTGAGTGCCAGGCCGCGGCCAGCGTCGGGCCGTCCAGCCGAACCCCCGCGTTGGCCAGCGCGAACACGGGTAGCACGACGAAGGCCACGAACGGTGCGATCGCGGTCTGGAGCCGCTCGTTCGGTGAGATCGACTCGCGCAGCGACCGGGTGGCCGCCGCCGCGAACCGTGGGTTCGGCGACTGCCGGAACGCC
>JAHIJU010000351.1 GCA_018898235.1 Actinomycetota bacterium
CAGGTGCTGCTGGGCATCCAGCAGAAGGAGTACGCCGTCGTGCAGAGCACGGTGCTGATCATCGCGTTGGCCTTCGTCCTCGTGAACCTGCTCACCGACCTGCTCTACCGGGTCATCGACCCGAGGGTGCGTGCCGCATGACCGACCCGACGCAGACCGCGGACCTCGCCCCCGGCGGCGGCCGCACGGCCCAGCGCATCCGTGCCCTCGTGCACAGCCCGAGCGGGGTCGCCGGGCTCGTCATCGTGGTGGCCCTCGCACTGCTCTCCCTCGTATCGGCAGCCGGCGTGCTGCCCCACGACGCGATCACCCAGAACCCGCCGTCCCGGCTCCAGGGCCCGTCGGCCGAGCACTGGTTCGGCACCGACCAGTTCGGGCGCGACGTCTTCGCCCGGACCGCGGCGGCCGTCGCCAACTCGATGCTCGTCGCCGTCACGGCCGTGGCGATCGCCACCGTCGTCGGCACCGCGGGTGGGATCGTCGCCGGGTTCTACCGCCGGCTGCCCGATGCGCTCATCAGCGGTGTCACCAACGTGCTGTTCGCCTTCCCGCCGCTGCTGCTCGCCCTGTCGCTGGCCTCGGTGCTGGAACGCAACTGGTTCACCATCGCTGCCGCCATCGCTCTGGTGTACGTCCCGATCTTCATCCGCGTCACCCGCGGGCCGGTGCTCTCGCTGCGCGAGATCGAGTACGTCCGGGCGGCCACCGCCACCGGGCAGAGCAGGGCGGCCATCATGGCCCGGCACGTGCTGCCCAACATCATGCCGATCGTGATCGTGCAGGTCACGCTCTCGTTGTCCTGGGCCGTGCTCACCGAGGCCTCGCTCAGCTTCCTGGGCCTCGGCACACCCGCACCGGCCGCCTCGCTCGGCTCGATGATCCTCGACGCCCGCACCCTCGTCACGATCGCACCGTGGACCATGCTCGCGCCCGGTGCGCTCGTGGTGCTGCTGGTGGTCGGGCTCAACCTCCTCGGCGACGGCCTCCGGGACGTCCTCGACCCTCGGAGCGGAGACGCCACGTGAGCACCCATGAAGACCTGTCCGCCCTGCCGACCGAGGCCCCGGACCCCCGGTTCGCCCAGATCGACCGGATGGGGGTCGCCGAGCTGGCCGCGCTGATGAACGAGACGGACAGCCAGGTCCCGGGTGCCGTCCGCGCCGCGCTGCCGCAGATCGTCCCCGCGATCGAGGCCGCGAGCCGGGCCGTCGCGGGCGGTGGCCGACTGGTCTACGTCGGCGCGGGCACCCCCGGCCGGATCGGTGTGCTCGACGCCTCCGAGTGCCCGCCGACGTTCAGCACGCCGCCCGGTCTGGTCGTGGCCGTCATCGCCGGCGGCCCGGACGCCATCGTGAACGCCATCGAGGGGGCCGAGGACGACGAGGCGGCCGGCGCCCGGGCGGTCGACGATGCGGGTATCGGGCCGAAGGACACCGTCGTGGGCATCGCCTCCAGCGGACGGACGCCGTTCGTCGTGGCCGCGGTGCGCCGCGCCCACGAGCTCGGCGCGCTCACGATCGGCCTGTCCTGCAACCGGGACACCGTGCTGAGCGCCGCGGTGGACCACCCGATCGAGGTCGTGGTCGGCCCCGAGATCGTCACCGGATCGACCCGCCTCAAGGCCGGGACCGCCCAGAAGCTCGTGCTCAACATGATCTCGACAATCACGATGGTCCAGCTCGGCAAGACCTACGGGAGCCTCATGGTCGACCTGCACCCCACCAACCACAAGCTGCGCGAACGGGCCGTGCGCATGGTGCGGACCATCGCCGCGGCCGATGACGCGACCGCCCGCGCCGCGCTGGACGCCAGCGACTTCGACGTCAAGACCGCCGCCGTCGCGCTCCGTCTGGGGCTGCCCGTCGAACCGGCGCGCGAACGGCTCGCCGCCGCGGGCGGACGGCTGCGCCAGGCGCTCGGGGAGGCCTGATGCGCGTCCTCGGCATGATCTCCGGCACCTCGCACGACGGCATCGACGCGGCCGTCGTCGACTTCACGCTGGACGGCGGGACGCTGCACGGCCGGGTGCTGCACCACGCGAGCACCCCCTACGACCCGCAGCTGCGCGCCGCACTGGTCGCCGCCCTGCCCCCGGCCCGCACCACCCTGGCCGAGGTGTGCCGGCTCGACACCCTCATCGGGCAGGCGTTCGCCCAGGTCGCGGCCGAGGCCGCCGAGCTGGTCGGCGGGGTGGACCTGATCACTTCGCACGGCCAGACCGTCTACCACTGGGTGCACGACGACCATGCGCTCGGCACGCTCCAGCTGGGTCAGCCCGCCTGGATCGCCGAACGCACCGGCGCGCCCGTGGTCTCCGATGTGCGGGCCCGCGACGTGGCCGCCGGTGGGCACGGCGCACCGCTGGTCGCCTTCCTCGACCGGCTGCTGCTGGCCGGGCGGTCCGGGACCGCCGCCTCGTTGAACCTCGGCGGCATCTCCAACGTGACCGTCGTCCCCGCGACCGGTGAGCTCAGCGCCTTCGACATCGGACCGGCGAACGCCCTCATCGACGCCGTCGTGACCGATCGCGGGCTGCACCCGGCCGGGTACGACGAGGAGGGTCGGATCGCCGCGTCGGGCCGCGTGGACCCCCGGCTGCTCGAGGTGCTGCTCGACGACCCGTACTACCGGCTCCCGACGCCGCGCAGCACCGGCAAGGAGCACTTCCACCTGGAGTACGTGCGCGACGCGATCCGCCGGGCCGGGACCGACCCGAGCTCGGCCGATCTGGTCGCCACGCTCACCGAGCTCACGGTCCGCACGGTGGTCGACGCCATCGCCGCGACCGGGGCGACGTTCCTCGCAGCGGCCGGCGGCGGCTGCCGCAACCCGATGATGCTCGGTGGCATCCGGGCCGGACTGCCGCACACCCAGGTGGTGCTCACCGACGAGCTCGGCGCACCGGCGGACGAGAAGGAAGCGATCGCCTTCGCCCTCATCGGCTGGTGCACCGTGCACGGCGTGCCCGCCACCGTCGCGAGCGGCACCGGCGCCCGTGGTGCCCGCGTGCTCGGCTCGATCACACCCGGGGCGCGACCGTTGACGCTGCCGGCGGCCGTCCCGGGTCCGCTCGAGGCGCTGCGGCTGAGCTCGGGGTCCGCGGATCCGGTGCGGCCGCCCGTCGAGCTGCGTCCCGCGGTGGCGGACGACCTCGACGCGATCACGGCCGTCTTCCTGGCCTGCTGGCAGGAGAGCTACGCCGACGTGCTGCCGCCCGCCGCCCTCACCGGGATGACCCCGGCGAGCGCACGGGCACTGTGGGCCAGGGCGCTCGCGGAGCCGTCCGGCCCGGTGCTGGTGGCCTGCGACCCGCAGGACGGCCGCCTCCTGGGGCTGACCCGGTACGCCGTCGAGGGCGACCTCGGCTGGGTCCACTCGCTCTACGTGGCGCCCGGCACGCAGGGACGCGGCATCGGCGGCACCCTGCTCGACGGGGCCATGGCCGCCCTGCGCGCGCTCGGTGTCCCGTCGGCGGCACTGTGGGTGTTCGAGGCGAACCTGCCGTCGCTGCAGTTCTACCGACGCCGTGGCTGGGCAGCCGACGGCACCCGGCGCACCCAGCCCGAGCTCGCCGACGCCCCGCAGATCCGGCTCGTGCACGGGCTCGACGGCACGGCCGGTCGATGAGCACCGTCGTCGCGCTGCGGGTGCACGACGTGCACGTGCCGCTCACCCGACCGTTCGTCACGGCCGTGCGCCGGGCGCAGGCCATCGACGTCGTGCTGGTCGAGGCCGTCGACTCGGACGGACGCAGCGGCTGGGGCGAGGCCGCCACGAGCTGGCGGGTGACCGGGGAGAGCCCGGCGAGCGTGCGGGCCGCGGTCACCGGACCGCTCGCGGAGGCCGTGGTGGGCGCCGTCCCCGCGCAGGTGGACCACTGGTCGACCGCGCTGCACCACGCCGTGCACGCCAACAGCGCGGCGCGGGCCGCCGTCGAGTGCGCCGTGCTCGACCTGGCCGCCCGGGCGGCCGGGGTCGGGTTCGCCGAGCTGCTGAGCGGGTTCACCGCCGGTTCCCCGGGGCCCGCCGCCGTCCGTACCGACATGACACTGTCCGCACCCGACGGGCCGGCACAGACCGACGCGCTGATCCGGCGCGCGCTGGAGCTGCGGGACGGCGGGTTCGGCACCCTCAAGGTCAAGGTCGACGGCCGGACGGACACCGTGGACCTGCTCGCCCGGCTGCGCGCCGCGCTCGGGCCGGCGACCGTGCTGCGCATCGACGCGAACCAGGCCTGGACGCCCGCCGTGGCCGTGCGCACGCTCCGGGCCTGCGAGGACGCCGGTGTCGGGCTCGACCTCGTCGAGCAGCCGGTGGCCGCCCGCGACCTGGCCGGGCTCGCCGAGGTCACGGCCGCGATCGACACCCCGGTGCTGGCCGACGAGGCGGTGTGGACCGTCGAGGACCTCGCGCTCGTCGTCGAACGGCACGCGGCCGATCTGGTCAACGTCAAGCTGGCCAAGACCGCCGGACCTCTCGGTGCGCTCGCCGTGGCCGCGTCCGCCCGGGCCGCCGGGCTCGACGTGCTCATCGGCTGCATGCTCGAGGGCACCGTCGGCGTGACCGCGGCCGCGGCACTGGCGGCCGTGACCGGCCGGTCCGGGGCGACCCATGACCTGGACGCCGGGCTGTGGCTCACCGGCGCCTCGGCGATCGGCGGGGCCCGGTACGAGGGCGACCTGGTGCACCTGCCGATGGGCCCGGGCCTCGGGGTCCGTGCCGCCAGCTCCCCCACCCCCGTGGGCGCGGACCGATGACCCCGCTGCCCACCGGCGGGACCCCGGCCGTGGTCGACGAGGTCGCCCGCGCCCTCGTGGCCGGGCCGCCCCCCGGAGCCGAGGGCCACCCACCGCCCGGAGCCGTCGTCGGACTGCACCTCGACGGGGTGCGGACCGTGGGCGTGGCCGGCCGGGTCGACGGTGCGGCCGCCGCTGCACCCATGACCCGGGACACCCGCCACGACCTGGCCTCGGTCACCAAGGTGGTCGCCACGACCGCGGCCGTGCTGCGGCTGGCCGACGACGGCGCCCTGCCCGTGGGCACCCCGGTGCGCCGCATCCTGCCGTCGTACCCCGGCGACGCCGCGACCACCGTCGAGGACCTGCTGCGGCACCGCGCCGGCCTGTGGGAGTGGCAGCCGCTGTACCTGGCGCCCGAGGCGGACCAGGGTCCTGCCGTCGTGCTCGACTCGCTGCCCCTGCGCTACCGACCCGGGACCGCACGGCACTACTCCGACCTGGGGTTCATGCACCTCGGACGCATCGTCGCGTCCGCGTTCGGCGGCCCCCTGGGCGAGGCCGTCCGCACCCTGGCCCTCGACCCCGCCGGACTGCACGCCACCGGGTTCGGACCGATCGACCCGACCGGCACGCCCGTCGCGGCCTCGGCCTGGGGCGATCGCACCGAACAGCGGATGGTCGCGACCGGTGAGCCGTACCCCGTGCTGTGGCCCCCGCGCGCCTTCCGCTGGCGGGAGAACCTCCTGACCGGCCAGGTCGACGACGGCAACTGCGCGCACGCCTGGGCCGGGACCGCCGGGCACGCCGGCCTGTTCGGCACGGTGGACGATCTGCTCGACGCCGCACTGGCCGTGGCCCGACGGCTGGCCGAGGGCGACCCGCACGGACTGCTCGACCCCGGCCCGGACACCGAGCAGTCCCTCGGCTGGCGGGTCCGCACCGTGGCGACCGGCCGGGGCCCCGGGCGGCTGCTGTGGCACCCCGGCTTCACCGGGTGCGCCGTCGGGGTGCTCCCGCAC